>CAIJIZ010000151.1 GCA_903820735.1 uncultured Pirellula sp. | reverse complement strand
GCCGCAGATTCTTTCAGCGATCCTCCACTGGGTGATTCGAACTGCACGAGCTGTAGCAATGAAACCATCGTAGGGATGTCACGCTTCATCGACCAAGCTAACACGATCAGCGGCAAAGAGGCTAAAGCAGCAAGAACCGGAGCGATCCATCCCATCCACTTCGCATCACCAGCCCACATCCGCCATACGCCAGCACCCAGTAGCGATAGACAAAACGTGCTAAGGATTCCCGCAACAATACCGCGAGGCACCACCGGATTGCCGATCCGAGCCAATGGATAGCCGGAGTCTTTCAATGACACCAAAGGAGATGCCCGCTTGAGGTGAACCATATCGATAAGGGGCTTAGCCCATGGACGCATCTCGTATGCGGCTTGAAAGAACGGATCATCGCTCCATTGGGATTTGCGAGGGTAAATCCAAGCGATACTTTCAAGCGTGGTAACAATCAACTCTCCACGGCCAACGGGCAAGACGATCGATGCAGGCCAGCCATCAATCCAATGACCGACCGTCCCCCCTTGCTGCAAGACTCGTTTGAAAACCACCGGCGACTGAAGCTCCACAATGCGATCTTTCGGTGCCACCGTCTCAAGCTTCGGGCGAACTTCAAACTTCGTCAAACGAACCGAATCGATCGTTTGCAATTGCTGATGAGGCTCAAGCAACGGTTCGACTTCGGCAGTATCGATCGAATCAAGCATGATCCATACTCGGCCACCGGAATTGAGGTAATTTCTTAAAACACCGACCGTCGCGGTATTGCGCAACGCATTGGATTCCGCCAGCATCAGAAGATCGATATTCTTCCAGTCAATCGGATTCAGCGGAAATGGAACCGCATCCAAAGAGATGCAGTCTTTGGTCAGTTCCGCATCGACGCGACTGGCCATCGCAAACTCGTAAGGACCAAAAGGCTTGGCCGTCGCCCATCGCCATTCAAGCGGCTCGGGCTCTTCGCGTCCCAACGATACGGCCGCTAACAAAGGATTCTTGCTCGGACGCCAAATGGTAACGATTCGCGTGGCCGGCTCATCCCCTTGAACCACCATCGATTCCTTCCCGTCCTTTAAACCGTAAAGCGAGACTTCTACGTCGACCTTGTTGTTAGGCAAAGGCTGTGGCGGTCTGACTTGCAACTCATAACTGCGAATCTGCCTTGGTGGAATCTCGATCCGTCTGCGATCGTCTTCTCCAAGATTCCCAACCGCGCGACCGGAAAGATACCCAACCGCAGTCTGATCCCCTCCGTTGCGAACATTGCAACGGATAACAATCAACGCTTCGGAAGAAAGCGTACTCTGGGCTGCAACTCCGGCTGACTCAAGCGACAAGCCGGAATTCCCCACCGACGCTTCAAACCGCAAATCCGCGTCCGATTTTGGCTCTTGGCATACACCTCTTTCAAGTACACCCGCATAGAAGAAGGGATACGAAAGTAAACAAAACGCAAAAGCGATGAGCCGCGATAGGCCGATGCAATGCATAGGGGTCGCTCTTTGTTGATTCGGAGAAGATGAGCAGGAAGGTTTACGCGCAATGTAACACAATTTTAAATGGACTTGGGGAATCCGAACGATCCAAGTCTTCGAATTTCTATTCCCTTACCGATCTTTTATCTGAATCAACCCACGGCAGATCATTGAATTGGCCCTAATCACCGAGCCGGTTCAATCAATTGCTTCCCTTGACGATTGAGATCAGCGAGCGACGAAGAGATCTTTCCTACGACTTCTTGATCGGAACAATTCCGATACTCGTCTGCCAATATCGGCTTGCCAAAAACCACCGCAATCGGTTTCGGAAAAATCCATTTAGCCCCTTTGGGCATGCACTCGAAAGCACCTACGACGGCGACGGGAACCAAAGGGACATCAGAACGTTTTGCAACGGGCAAGAACCCAGGTTTGATCGGCAAGATGTTACCGTCCGCAGTGCGCGTTCCCTCGGGGAAAAGCAATACGATCTCTCCTCGCTTCAGACGCGCAAGCATCTCTTTCAAACCGCTGATCCCACCTCGCTCACGATCGATCTCGATGGAATCGAGAACCTTTAACAGCAACGAGAATGCGGGATTTCGAAAGAGCGTATGCCTAGCGAGGAAATTCAAATTCCTGTTACATGCCAGTCCGACCAAGATCGGATCCATCAGCGATTGATGGGTCGAGAGCAACATCGCGCCACCTTCGGCCGGCAAATGGTGCCGACCATCGACACGAATGCGAAACCATAACACCGTAAGGATTCGTGCCAAAACTCGCAGCACCCGGTAAAAAAACTTGCGAGTTGCCAATGACAACTTGCTCTCAGGAACCGATGGACGCGGGGGATTGCTCGCCGAAGCTTCTTCTTTGCTCATCGCATCCCCCGTTTGCTCTGGACGATCGACAAGAGTTGCTCGAGGACTTGCTGCTCGCTCATCCCATCGGTGCTTACAAAGATAGCGTCGGCGGCGGCTCGCAAGGGCCCTATGGTTCGATTCGAATCGTTTGCATCACGCTCATTCTGCTGGGCGAGAATCGTCTGGTAATCGGCTTGTACCCCACCCCGGATCAATTGCTCAACCCGCCTGCGGGCTCGCTCCCCAGGACTTGCCGTCAGAAAAATCTTGCACTCAGCCATCGGGAACGCCACCGTTCCTTGATCTCGCCCTTCCGTGACATAATCCCCCTGCGCACAGATTCGGCGCTGACGCTCGACCATCAACGCGCGAATCCCCGGATGCGCCGCGATCGGTTTGATCGACTGGGAAACTTCCGGCTGACGAATCACTTGCGAAACATCCTCGCCATTGAGCTTCACGGAATCGACCCCAAGCTCAATATGGCAAGTGTTCGCGACCGACAAAGATTTTTCCGGATCATCCAATGCCACCCCGGATCGCAGACATGCCAAGGTCACGCAGCGGTACATCGCTCCCGTATCGAGAAACGCAAATCCTAATTCGTCGGCCAAGGCACGGGCCACCGAGCTCTTGCCCGCCCCTGCCGGGCCATCAATCGCTACAATCATCCGTCAGATTTCATTGCTGGTTGAATACGATTTTTGCAAAATTCCGTCCATCAGACGCTAGCCCCATAGTTTAACGCAAATCACAATGATTTCTCCCCTGCTCATCCTAATTATCTTCGGTTTAACTCGAAGAGGAATCGCCGATCCCCTCTTCCTTTATAAGGTGTCACTCATGTCCGTCTCTCGCAGTATGTTCCTCAAAAACTGGAAACCTAACTTGCCCCTGAATTGGCTCGGGTGCATCGCCATCGCCAGCAGCATCCCTTTTTTCGCTCCAGCGGTCGGCCAAGATAAAGCCCCCGAAGCACCCGCGGCACAGCCCGCACCTGCTCCCGCAGCCACGCCCGAATCTACGGCTAACTCCGCTCCTCCAACGCCAGACTCCAAACCAGCCGAAACCAAACCCGCAGATCCTCCAGCAGCCGAAGCGAAACCCGCCGAAGCTAAACCTGCTGCAAAAAAAGAGACGGTCAAAGCACCCGCGAAGAAACAAGTGCGCGTACTGGCTTTGAGCGGCACCTATGAAGATCTCGCCAACGGCGCTGGACTTGATCCGACCTCTCTGCTTCTCGGTGGCGGTGGTGGCAAACCGAAATCCTTCTACCGACTTTGCGATTACATCGACGAAGTGAGCCACGAAGAGCTCGTCACCCACGTCCTATTTGATCTCTCGGCAACCGGACTAGGTTTGAACTCACCTCAACTCGACGAGTTGACCCGCCGAATCAATCACTTGCGCGAACATGGCAAAAAATGTATCGCTTGGCTGGAAAACGCAAGCAACGTTCAGCTTGCTATCGCAGCGGCTTGTGACGAAGTCTTATTGGCAGACATGGGCACAATCGACATGCCTTCCTCTTCTATGGAAACCATGTTCTACCGCGATGCGATGGACTTGTTTGGCATCCAAGCGTCGGTCACCCGCGCAGGGGACTTCAAAGGTGCCGTCGAACCATACTTGAACGCAACGATGTCTCCCCACTTGAAACAACATTACCTTGCGATGATCGAATCGATCAACGGTGCGCAATTAAGCCGAATCGCCAAAGGTCGCAATCTGCCGGTTGGAACCGTTAGGGAACTGCAAAAGAAACGAATGCTCTTGCCAGCAGACGCCCTTGCAAATCGATTGGTCGATCAACTCGTCCCCTACGGTGCGATGAAAAAGACGATCATGGATCGCGTCGGAGACGAGTATGAATGGACCACACCGAAATCGAAACCGAAGCGTGAAGTATCCTTCTTTGAGTTGATGGGCAAAGCCATGGCACCAGCCAAAGAGTCCACCGCGAAGCTTAAAGAAGACTCCATCGCTGTATTGCATTTAAGTGGAGCGATCGAGGATGGCAAAGACGCGAGCCCAGGCTCGATCGTCTCCGGGCCGACCGTCAAGATGATCGAAGAAGTCACCGCAGATGATCGCGTCAAAGGTGTAGTCATTCGTATCAATTCACCCGGCGGCAGCGCCACTGCGAGCGAAGCGATTCGCCAAGCTCTCGATACGTTGGCCAAGAAAAAGCCGATTGTCTTTTCGATGGGCGAAATGGCCGCATCGGGTGGATATTGGATCACTTGTATCGGTCAACCAATTCTCGCCGAACACGGCACCATCACCGGCTCAATCGGTGTCTTCTCGATGAAACTAAGCGGAGCGGCACTGATGCGTCGCGCCGGCGTCCACATCGAACCGATCACCCTCGATCACGCAGCAGGACTCAACGCCCTAAACCGCGCTTGGACCGAAGCCGATATCGAAATGATGCAAGCTTTCATCGACCAGACCTACTCGAAGTTCCTGCAACTCGCTAGCGACTCTCGCAAAATCCCGGTCGAGACCTTAGCCACGCTCGCTGGCGGACGTGTCTGGTCGGGCGAACAAGCCAAATCGAACCGACTGATCGATCAAATCGGCGGTCTCGATGATGCCGTATCCATGGTCGCGAAACGTTCCGGCTTAGAGAAAGTTCGAATCGTGCACCGACCAGAAGCTTCCAGCGGTCTGGACCTCGGAAAGCTTCTCGGTGGCCCCGACGATGAAATCGACATTCATGCAACCAGCGACGCTACTCCTAGCTTGTCGAGCAAACCACTGAGCGCTACAGGTATCCTTGAATCGAAGATTCTCGGATGGTTGCAAGCTCAAGGGTTTCGAACCGAAGCGACCCGTGTGCTGCTTCGCTCCGCCGATCCGAACCAGTCGCAAACTCCGAAAGTTTGGGCATTGCTCGGCGAGCAAATGCGAATCGTAAACTAGGACCTGC
>CAIJIZ010000150.1 GCA_903820735.1 uncultured Pirellula sp. | reverse complement strand
TGTCTGGGGACATTCCAGTTCCAATTATTCAACGGGAATCGAAGCCTATGATGCTACTGTGGAATTCAATCAAGTTTTCGATAATTTCCTCGGCATCAATTCCGGCGTATACTCCACCAGTCGTATCGCCAACAACCGCGTCTACCGCAACGCGACAACGGGGATTCGAGCGTATGAACGCACATCGGTTATTGGAAACACTGTCTACAGCAACTCGATCGGGATCGAAGGGGCCGCTTACTCCCGCTTTATTGGTGAGATCTCCAATAACCTTGTTTATGCCAACAGCAACCAAGGGATCAGTATAAGCTACGGCGGCAATGGTGCTCGCATCACGAACAATACCGTCTATCAAGCGGTAGGCAACGCGGTGCTGATCGAAGGGAACTCCACCAACGTCGCTCTGCGAAACAATATCCTCTGGGTGGATGCTGGCTACGACATCTACGTAGCCAACGATAGCAAGACTGGTTTTTCAAGCAACTACAACTTGCTCTACACAGGTTCCGACGTCAACGCCAACGTGGGTTACTGGGACCAGGGTGGGGTTACCAAACGCGATACGCTTGCCGATTGGCGACTGGCTACCGGACAAGACGGTCGATCGATCGACAGTAATCCAAACTTTGTTGACCTCGACGGGGCGGACAACGTCCTTGGCTACAGCACTCTAGGAACCGGCTACAACGGTGGCTTAGATGACAATTTCTATCAAGCGCGTCTTTCAGGAGCCATTGACTCTGCAGACGCTTGGGCTGCTCCCGCGACCGACATCTTGGGTCGACCTCGAGTCAATGATCCAGGAGTTGGCAATACCGGTTCTTCCGATTACGTCGAATCCGGACTCGGCTCGAGTCAATTCGCCGCTACCGGAACGGCCACAGGTTGGCGCTGGAACGGAACCTATTGGAATCTAAACTTCCCGGCGGGTTTCACCTTCCCGTTCTACGAATCGAACTATACAAGCGTATCGGTCTCGACAGAAGGTTTCCTCTATTTCGCGGGTTCCATGTCGCAAGGGGACAATGATAATTCCATTGACAAACTGAAGGCCAATCGCATCATTGCCCCCCTTTGGGATAACATCCACACAAACGGTTCGGGTGATGATATCTTCGTCGACACCTCGGTCGCCGGCCAGGTCACGATTCGCTGGAATGCTACCAACGAAGCGAACAACGCGGATGTCAATTTCTCCGTGACCCTTTCGAGCGATGGCTCGATTCAATTCAACTACGGCAGTGGCAACACCGACTTGACTCCAACGGTTGGAATTTCGCGAGGGGATGGCAACATCCATGTCCTCTCGACCTACAACAACGCTAGCACGCTAACGAATGCTGAATCGATTCGGTTTGTGCTCACCCCTGGAGTCACGTTTGCAGACATGGGGGCCTATGAGTTCCGGGGTAATTCCAACGATGCAGCACCACCTCAAGTAGTAGGAACTGACCCTGCCTTTATCGAAGCTTCAGGCGCACGCGACGTGGACCTCAATCAAGTTAAGGTGTTCTTCAGTGAGGAAGTCAATGCGATTGATGCCAACGCTCCTGCCAACTACGAACTTCGCCGGGCAGTGAATGGGACTTTTGGTGACTCGGACGATGTTATCTATCCGCTGACACCAAGCTACAGCTACAACTCGTCGACCGCCGAAAGCGTTACGACGCTCGGTATGCTCCCAACGGGTGGAACGCTTCCAGACGGAGACTACCGTTTGACCGTATTCGGACGAGCTAGCAACAGCATCCATGATACGGCCGGCAATCGCCTCGATGGTAATCGAGACGGCAGTGTTACTGGCAGCAATCCTGATGACTACGTTCGGCAATTTTTTATTGGAAATTCGGCACCGACGAACATCACCCTATCACCAACATCCATCTCGGAAAACGCAGGGAACGACGTATTGGTTGGAGAATTTGGCTCCACCGACCCCGATATCGGAAACACCTTTGCTTACAGTTTTGCTTCAGGGACTGGTGATAGCGACAATCCCTCCTTCTCGATCAGTGGGAATCAACTGCGAGCCGCTTCGAGCTTTAACTTTGAGACCAAGTCCAGCTACACCGTTCGGGTACGTTCGACGGACCAAGGGGGACTATTTGTCGAAAAAGTCTTTACGATTCAGGTGACCGACGTAAACGAGAACCCAACGGACATTGCTCTTTCCTCCGTTAGCATTCCGGAGAACTCCGGCGTGAACACGACGGTCGGTACATTGAGTACGGTGGATCCCGATGCGGGGAATTCCTTCACTTATGCCTTGGTCACAGGAAATGGTGATACGGACAACGGGGCATTCAACATCGATGGAGTAAACCTTCGAGCAACCAATAGCTTCGATTTTGAATCCAAATCAAGTTATACCGTTCGTATACGATCGACGGATCAAGCCGGTCTTTGGACGGAGAAGTCCTTCACTATTCAAGTCTTGGATAAGAATGAATCCCCAAGCGATATCGCATTATCCTCTAACACCGTGCCAGAAAACGCAGGTCCGAATGCTGTTGTTGGTACTCTAAGCACTACAGATGTCGACGCAAATAACACCTTTACCTACTCGCTCGCGACTGGGGCCGGCGACAGCGATAACGCTGCCTTTAATATCGATGGTAATAAGCTTCGTGCGACGAATAGTTTGGACTACGAAACCAAGCCTACCTATACCGTAAGAGTTCGCTCGACGGACCAAGGTGGGTTGAATACAGAAAAATCGTTCACTATCCAAGTGAGCAACGTCCCAGAGGGCGTCGAGATCTTCGGTACCAGTGGAAACGATGTTTTTGTGGCGACCTATACAGGGGACGCCACCAATCACGCTTGGTTGGTTACACGAGGTGGAGTAACGGTATTCAACGGACCGATTGCTGCCGATGCTCCATTGGTCATAGATGGGTTAGCGGGTACCGATTCTTTACAGATCAATGGACGTTCCGTCGACGATTTAGTTACACTCGAAGGAAACACTATTCGAGTCAATGGGGCCATTCTTCAAACAATTCGCAACGAAAGTGTCAAGTCGGTCACGGGCCTTGGAAACGATCGCCTGACGATCAACATGCCCTTAGCGTCCGGAATTAGTTACTCCTACGATGGCGGTACGGGAACGGATACCTTCGAAGCGTCCTCCGGCGACAACACATGGAGTGTTACCGGGGCTGGAATAGGAGCCCTAAACACGAGTTTTGCATTCTTGGGAATCGAATCCTTGCGAGGCGGATCAGGAACTGATCAATTCATTTTGGGACTTAATGGTAAATTGACCGGACAAGTCATAGGTGGCGCAGGTAACGACACTCTAAACATGTCCGCAAAGACCGCAGCACACACAGTCAATTTGCAAACCAATACCGCAACTTCTACCGGCGGAATCGGTGGAATCGAATCGTTCATCGGCGGCAACTCAGCTACCATCAATGACATCTTGATCGGTCCGAATAGCGCGACGAATTGGACGATTGATGGTACCAACGCAGGCTCCCTCACTAGCGCAGCGACAAGCACTGTCTCGTTCAGTGGCTTCGAAAGTTTGACTGGCGGTACAGCAGTAGATGCGTTCGTACTGACAAACTCAGGAGTCTTGACGAAAACACTTACCGGCGGAACTGCCACCGGTGTGATCGATACGCTAAATCTATCTGCGAAAACCTCCGCACTAGATTTCCGACTCGATGCGACCACCAGCAGCATCTCGAATGCAATCGGAGAATATGTTGGATTCGAAACCATTACCGCAAACGGACATGCTGACACGAAAGTCACTCGTGTGAATAACACCACATCGGCATGGAGTATTAATACAGCGGGACATGTTTTGATCAGTAACGTAACGTATGTTCAAGTTTCCGGAATCGT
>CAIJIZ010000149.1 GCA_903820735.1 uncultured Pirellula sp. | reverse complement strand
TCACATTGCCGTCTTCGTACAACGGGGAGGTTGCTGGATAAGCACGCCCGCCCAAGAAAACGCCTTCCGTGAAAAGCAACTCGTTGCCAGCAGCATCATAAAGACCCACTGTTGGGCGACTGCCAGTTACCGCCACGAGACGCGTATCGAGGATATCACCTTTCTTCAAATCGAAGGCGATGTAGTCCACGTCGGAAACGTTGGCAAACGTTCCAGACACATTCACAGGCTGCGATGCACTCAACGGTAGCAACTGGGCCCGTGAAAAAATATTGTTCGGTTCGACTTCCGATAAGTTGATCGGATTGTTTGCTTCCCCACCTGCCGTACCACCCGTTCCTCCCGTTCCCCGGAACAAGTTGGTAAGCGTCACCCCTGCACGCTCATACGCTTCCATATCCTGGAACCGCATTTTCGCTAACGCCGAGACGACTTGAGGCGAGAAATCGCTCGCCATCAACTCACGACGCTCCAGAGTCTCGAAGAGTCGACCACGATTGGTTAACTTCCTTGAGGCTCGCTTTTCCAAAGCACTTTTCGCACGACGAGTTGGCTGATTCGACTTCACTATGGGATCCCCGGTTGAGGAACGATAAGGAATAACTTTTTGCCCTCGAAGCCCGAACCCCCCTTGGTCAATCCAAGGAAACTCCGTTTTCAAGCCGTCGACAGGCGGGTTCCATCGTAGTTGGAGGGTCTGGGCTGTCAACAAAACAGACCGAGACTTATGATTCACATCGTCGGCCGAAAGTTCCAATCTTGCACACAATTAACTCCCCGCCCGGCAAAGTCCGCAGATTTCACCCGTTAGAATCCGAACTTTTGCCGTACTGCTCAGGCGATTTTTCCGATTGGGAAAAGCTTGACGACATTGACCACAACCGGCCTTTCGACGACATTTGCTCCAAACCCCTCACCCAACAACTCCAAATATTTCTTCATATTTCTTCAGCGGTACTATTAGGTTTACTGTATGGAATCGACTACCCAAGCGGCTCTCGAAGCGGTCCAACTAGCTCTCGAAAAGAAAAATATCACCCCAGCAGCAGCAAAAAATATCTCCGATTGGCTCTCCCAGCCCCGCTACGCAGAGTATTTGCCCGAACTTCTTGAGCATATCCAAACCGGCCAATGGAAAAAACTCGATGATGCATTCTGGACCATCATCCCCTTCGGTACCGGCGGTCGACGCGGTCGAATGTACCCTATCGGATCGAATGCTATCAACGATCGCACTATCGGTGAGAGTGCTCAAGGACTCGCGGACTACATCCTAGAACAAGGTGCTGCCGCTCTGCCCGCAGGAACGAAACTCTCTTGCGCAATCGCTTACGATACCCGACACCGTTCCCGGCATTTCGCGGAACTCTGCGCTTCGATCATGGTCGCAAACGGATTTCACGTCTATTTCCTCGATGACTACCGGGCAACTCCTCAACTCTCGTTTGCCGTCCGACGCTTTCAAGCCACCTGTGGCATCATGGTCACCGCTTCCCATAACCCACCCAGCGATAACGCAGTCAAAGTTTACTGGTCTACCGGTGGACAAGTCCTTCCGCCTCACGATGAGAAAATCATCGATCGCGTGATGCAGACCCAGAAAATCCAAAAGACACCTTTTGCCCAAGCCGTGGCCGAAGGAAAAGTAACGTTCGTGACCGATACGATCGATTCTGAGTTCCAGAAAGCAGCCTTGCAATACGCTTGGGCTGGCTCCCGCGCAGCGACCATCGTCTACTCACCCCTGCACGGTGTCGGCGGATTCGTCGTACCTGCACTTCTCAAGGCCGCCGGCTTCGAAAACGTTCACTCCTACGCTCCTCACGCTACCCCAGATGGTGACTTTCCAAACGTTCCTGGACACGTTAGCAATCCCGAAAATCCTGCCGTCTTCGATGCAGCCGTCGACTACGCAAAATCGATCAGCGGCGACCTCGTCCTCGCTACCGACCCGGACTGCGACCGCATGGGGTGCTCTTGCCCACTGACCCTTGAACCCAACAGCCCTTGGGCAACCATCAACGGGAATCAACTCGGTGTCCTACTGACCGACTACGTTCTCGCGAAACGACAAGCCGCAGGGGATCTACCTAAAAACGGTTACGTTATCAAAACCCTCGTCACTACCGATATGACACGCAAAGTCGCCGAATCCTACGGCATGCGTTGCGAAGGAAATATCCACGTCGGCTTCAAATGGATCGCAGGGCTGATCGATGCCTGCGGGCCAAATGACTTCCTCTTCGGCACCGAAGAGTCGCACGGATACCTCATCGGCTCATATGCCAGAGATAAGGACGGCGCTGTGGCTTGTTTGCTGATGGCTCAACTCGTCGCTGACCTGAAAGCCTCCGGAAAAACCCTTCACCAGCGACTCGATGAACTGATGCTCCTCCACGGGGTCTATATCGAAGACCTGATCAATGTACAGATGGAAGGAAGCGAAGGGATGGCCAACATGCAGCGATTGATGGAGTCGCTACGCAATTCACCACCCGCAAGCATCGCTGGATTGCCAGTGATTGCCGTTCGCGATTACGGACGTCTGGTCACCACCAACTCTGATGGTCAAAGCACTCCACTAAACGCCCCCAAAGGCAACATGCTGATCATGGATCTCGGTCTCCCAGGTAGCAAACTCCCGAGCGGAAACGCAATCGCCGTTCGACCCTCCGGCACCGAACCGAAAATCAAATTCTATCTCTTCGGTCACGAACCACTTACAACATCGTCTACAACCTCCAATCCCCTCGAAAAGGACTCAGCGATTGCAACTGCTCTGCAAGCAACTCAAAAGCTCGTCCGCGATCGATTGCAGGTGATGAAGAAAGAACTTGCCTCCTTCGCGAAGTAAGCGTTGGTACCCGCAAGCTCGCCGCGTTTAAGTCGATCGCAAGTAAGTGGATCGCAAGTAAGTGGATCGCAAGTAAGTGGATCGCAAGTAAGTGGATCGCAAGTAAGTGGAACGCAAGGTGGCTGAATGCCGCACTTGATGCGTGGCTGACCGCTGTACAAGGCAAAATCGTTCCAACTGAAAAAATCCGCTGCTGCGAAGGTTTTCCGCAGTCCGAGACGCCCCGTGCCGAGATTCTGACCACGGGGCTTCGTCTCTAAAACTCGCACGCGGAATTCCTGCCATGACCATGGATCGAAATCGTTACTTTATGCTCGGTGTAGTACTCCTATGCCTCGGGTTGCAATTCCGATTGATCGATAGTTTCGTACTGAACGAAACAAGTACCCGCGCTTTGCACAAAGTCGTCAAGTCACAGCAAGCCGACGCGAATGCGATGGCAACCAACGTCTTCATGCAAGCCGCCCCGAATCCCAGAAAAGCTTTAAAACCACCCCGTTGGCTCGGATTCGTTCTCCTGACCGCCGGCGGTATCATGACCCTCCATGCTTTGGTTCTGCCAAGATCAGGCGGATGATCCCTGGTTTAACCCTCACCCCAATTTGAAAAACTTCTCGCAATTTTGAAAATTTGACAAAGTCTCTCTGCAACCTCTGTCATTTCTACACACATTAGCACTCGTCTTTTGCAAGCATTCGGAAGCATCCTACTGCGTATTTGTCTCTTTCTCAGTCTGATGTGTCGGTGTCTGATAACGCGGTGCTCAACATCGATTACAAGCAGGAATTAACAAGGTCTTTCCTTGAGTCTGAAGAAATAATCCAAACCGCGAGTCTCCCGAATTCTTCCTCGCTACATCGTGTTCATACGAAACTCTTGCCGGTTGGAATGCTGATTGGAACAATATTTGCGACTCATCTCTGTTGCGACCAAGCGGAGCATTGAGGCTCTGCTCCTCTTTTTTTGAGGCTCTGGTCGATCCACCGAAACGGAGATCCAAACCATGACGCTACTCGGAATCCTTCTCCTCCTAAAACTCATTCGTTCCCATGGATCCACTCTCGGAAAACCTTCGCTAGCTTTCCTCAATCCCAAGCGTCATTGCAGTAACCCTATTGCGATTCTGTTTGCTAGCTTCGTATTCGCCTCGCTATCTACGAAGTCTCTCGGGCAAATTCAGTTCGATGTGAATAGTTCAGCTCCGGTTCGTTCCCTTTACTCCGAGGGAGCCTTTACCCAGTTTCCTAATGCGCGATTGGTCTCACTCGAGCTGAATGTTTCGACATTGTTCCAACCCGGTGCTGCACATTCGACCAAAGAGATCCTTATCCAATGTATGAGTCGACGCGAAGGAGTTCTCATTGTTGACTACACCCCAAAAACAGAGTTGCAATCGGACGTCTTCGGGCCGATGCAGGTCATTCAAGAGAACGACAACTCACGAGAGCTTAATCTTCAAGGCTTAGGTGGTTACCCTGGAATTGGATCGGCCGCTGGTGCTTGGAACACCTCAGAGTTTCAACGCCAAAGCGTCCAATATGCTCAACGCCCCAACCTGGAACTAACTCTTGCTTCCGGCTCATTGCACCGCCAACGTGGTGCTTACTTCAAAATCCGTCCCAACAGTCAATCGACTCTCGAAGGTGCTAAAACCTTCGGACTCGTCTTAAGCGTTCCTGCAAATTGGCGTGCGGATTTTCTCGATGTTACGATTCAAGCCGCTGGTGATGATCCTCGCAATCCTCGACGCCAAACCGTATTGGCCAAGCAGTCCTTTGTCGTGGGGGTTTATCAACAAAATGATACCGTGGCAGCTGGGGCCGTTGCTGAGTACGTCAAGCAACAATCGAACCTCATCCGATTCGTGAAAACCTATGCGCGCAAGATCGAGCAACGCGCCTACCCAACACCATTCCATAAACTCGGCGCAAAACTTGATCTCTACGAACCTCAAATTCCTGAGAATTGGCTCGATGCTGTAATCCACACCCCGCCCGGAACGTCGAACTCCCCTGGCTCTTCGTTCTCCGAGTTGAACTTGCTTCAAAACCGACTCGCTGCTCTACCGGTCGATGTGCGAGTTGCCGTGATGAACTTTCAAGATCAAAAAGCTCGCATCGAATCGTTAGCAGGGGAAGAGCTGAAGTCATCGCGCCGAGGAACCAGCGATGGTCCGCAAACCTATACCCTCGGTTACCGTGGTACTAGCGATTCCGTCCGATAACTGTCCGATAATAAGTCAAAGAATCCCGTCATGATTCGTCATCTGACAGGAATCGTCATGTGACATGTATCTTCATGTGAAACGGGCAGAACCAAACGCTGCTTACCAGTACCGTTCTACCACGTAGTGACCTGGTTCGCTCTTTTTATGCTTGTGCATCCCCCGCGACTGCAAGATCGCTTCGACATCATCAAGCATTTGCGGGTTACCGCACAGCATCACTGCGCTCGAGTCCGGGCCAAGGTCAACTTGAGCGATCTGCTCCAGCGTACCACTTGAAATCCCCTCCGTGATGCGACCTTGGAAGCCATGAGCTGCCTTCTCTCGCGAAACCACCGGCACAAACTCCAGTCTTCCTGGATGCAAATTTTGATGAAGTTGCAATTCATCCAAATAAGCTAAGTCAGACAGATAGCGACAACCATGAACCAGCACGATGCGCTCGTAGTTCTCCCAAACGGGTTTATCTCTTAGCATCGCGATGTAAGGGGCTAACCCTGTTCCAGTCGCTAAGAGCCATAGATTCTTTGCCGTGGGTGTGTGGCTTAAAGTAAATCCGCCAGTAGCTCGAGCGGACACGTCGATCGATTCCCCGCATTGAAGGTTCCATAGGCGAGGGGTTAGCTCACCGTTGTCGACACGTACGATGAAGAATTCAAGCGATTCCGCGTGTGGGGAGGCGACGGAATAAGGGCGATGCAAATGCTTCTCCGGAAGCTTCATTCCTATCTGCAGGAATTGTCCCGGTTCAAAGTCTTCAACTCCGGGGCAGTGAATGGTTAAAGTAAACAGCCCATCGGACCAAACGCGACGCGATTGGAGAGTACCAGCGAGCCATTGAAGTGCCATAGCGGGTCCTGTTTCGTTTTGAAAATCGTTCCTGGCGTTTCTCTACCAGAAAGGTAAAGCATACACGACCAAGTTAACGCACTCATCTTTAACGGTCTTTTGATATATCTTCGATATAGACATCCACCTGCTGGCCAACCGTAGCGCCGATCGCTTGTGGACTGACCGAATAGATGACTTGCATCACCCTTGTATCGACCCGTTCCGCGACGGTGCCGGTCAAGTTGCGTTTGGGGATGACCAAGGGTTCCGTTCGTACGTAAGTCAATTGTACTCCCTTTCCGCTGCTCCCCCGAAGCGTTGCGGTCGCTACGGCATCTTTTCTAAACCTTGGAATCTCGGACTCGTCGATATCTACACGAACATGCAATGGGTCAATCTGCCCCATCGTGATCAGAGGGTTCGCGAGAATCGATGCAGGTACAAACTCCCCTTCGCGAATCTTGACACTCAAAATCGTTCCAGCCTTGGGAGCTTTGATCGTGCGTAACTCTAAATTGGTCTGAGCTCGCACTAAACCCGCTTCAGCCTGCGCAACAGCCGCCTTTTGAACTTCCAAACTCGCCGCTATCGGCTTTCCATCGAGTAGATTCAAGCTCGCTTGGGCCTCTCGAACCCTCGCTTGCGATTCGCGGAACTTCGCTTTGGCGGTCTCCCAATTGAGTTTACGGGTGTCGATTTCTTCCTGAGATAGCGCATTGGAAATGCCGACTGAATTCGCTCGCTCATTCTCTCGCTTTGCATTCGCTTCGCTCGCCGTGGCTTGGTCTTGCATCGAGATGGCAGCATCTAGCCGGGCTCGTAACGCTTCCACTTGGGCTGCAAGTTCCTGTAGCTTCGACTGCTGCGCTCGCAATTCCGCTTGTGCTACCACAACATCTGCCATAGCACTGCGAGCATTGAGTTGCAGTAACGGATCACCGACTTGTACTAATACCCCAGGTGTCACAAAAACCTTCTCTACCACCCCCGATAGCTGAGAACCAATGACCGTCGCTTCCCCAACCGGTTCGACGATCCCAACTCCACCTATAAATGCCGAACCATTCTCCGGCAAAGTTGTCTTCTGCGATATCGGTGCCGTAGGTGGCAAGACCTTGACCTCCACCTGCTGATCCTTCGGCGTGTTCTTGCGAATCGATTGGATGGCATTGGTCAGCAAGAAAGCCGCACCAAGCACTGCAAGGAGTGAAAAGATCGCTTGAAAATAGCGTTGCATGGTAACTCCTATCGGCTTCTACCGTTGATCGGTTGAAATCTCATTGGGCGAAAGGTTGGTGCTGTTTTTTTGAAATGTATGTATCCGACCATCAGACATCGTAGCGATGTAATCTGCAAACGGAAAAATGCGATTATCATGCGTGACTACCACAACTGCCCGATCCACTCCGCTCGCGACTTCTCGAAGCAACTCCATCACTTCGTGACCCGTCTCTGCATCCAGCGACGCGGTCGGCTCATCGCTGATGACAATTCTTGGATTATGAACCAACGCTCTGGCTATCGCTACGCGCTGCTGCTGACCTCCTGAAAGCTGATTGGGATACTTCCATTTGTTCTTCTCCATCCCTAGTCGATCAAGCAACACACCCGCCTGTCGCTTGGCACTCGCAAGGGTCGATCCGCGCACCACCAACGAGACGGCCGCATTCTCTACCGCGTTGAGACTCGGTAGCAAATTGAACTGCTGAAAAATAAACCCTAAGTTGTTCGCCCGAAAACGCACTACGCGACCACCGCGCATCTTGGTGATCTCTTGGCCAAGTATCCTTACGGATCCCGAGGTTGCGGTAAGCAATCCCGCAATGATCGAGATCAAGGTCGTTTTGCCGCAACCGCTTGGACCTACCAAAAAGGTGGTCGCCCCGATCGGTATATCCAAGTCGATACCATGAAGCACGCGCTGCTTGGCATTGCCGCTGCCGAAGTCTTTGATGACGTCTCTGCATTCAATCGCTATCGCTGCATTGTCGGGTTGAGTCATCAGTGGTTGTCCTCCTTTTTGCAATGCGTTATCCACGAAACACAATCGCCGGGTCGACGAACAACACCCGACGCATCGCAAACAACGCAGCGAGCACAATAATGGCTGCCGCTACTGCGCCCGAACCCGCCGCAACGTACCATGGAAGAAAGAAACCTTGAAACGTCGGACTCTTTCCAGCGGTCTCAAAGAACATCGTCGCTCCGAATAGTCCAACGCTAAACCCTACAAAACCAACCACCGCCGCTTGCAAGAACACCATCCCGATCAATCGCAAATTGCTTGTGCCGATCGCCTTGAGCACGGCGAACTGTTTGAGATTCTCCAACACAAACAAATTAAACATCAACCCCACCACGGCGATCCCAACCAAGATCCCTAACGCCACCACGGTCCCGATACTGATCGGTATCCCTGTGTTCTGAATGACGTACTCGATCGCCTTCCAACGAAACGCCGGCGAACTCATCGCTTTAAGCCCAGTTCTCGCCGTGATGTTCGCCGAGACCGCTTCCGGCGTCTGATCTCCTGCCGCCTTCGCTACGATAAACGACATCTGATTGCGTCCGTTATTCGTATACTGCAACGCTTGGGAGTACCTCGTAAAGAATGTGATCGACGAAGTAAACTTCGGTGAATCTTTGACGATCGCTACCACCACAGCCCGGCGATCATTGAGTTCCGCCACATTCCCTAAACTGATCGGTTGGCCTCGCCATACTTTGCGAAACCCCTCCTCACTGACCGCTACCGCATCCGGTCTGCGAAGATCGTCGATGTTCCCCATCAATATCTGGGGTGGTAATCCGATTAACGTGGTATCGTCGACGCCGATGAGCAACGATGCTTCTAGCTCCCCATTACCGGTACGAATCGTTACGTTCGATTTGAACAGCGGGACCGCCCAAGCGACCCCGGGTACTCCACGCACACGGCCCAACTCCGTATCCCGCAACGGAAAAATAGTATCGAGGTTCTTCACTCCCGGATCCATCACCCATATATCTGCTTCCGGCACGTCCACGACCACCGCCCCTGCCCTGCTGATCAACCCGATGAAAATCCCAAGCTGCTGATTGATCAAAAGTGTCGAGAATGCAACTCCGAGAACCAACCCAACGAACTTGGCTCGATCGTGGAACAGCATTTTCATCGCAATTGAAAACATCGGTCAGACTCTCAAGCTCTCAGGCTCTCAGGCTCTCGCTTTACTTCCACCAAGCATCTAGCTGGCTAAGTAGATCGAGTTCGATTTCGGGATGGGTTAACACTAGGTTTTTTGTTTCCAACGGATCAGCTACCAGATCATAAAGCTCGTTCTTCGCGTCGCGCTCAATGGCCTGATTCGGTACTATCAGCTTCCACTGACCCCGAACCGCCCAACGCCATCGCAGATTGGCCTTGGGGTCGTCTAAGTCGTTCGCATTGTGTGTAAAGCACTCCCCAAAGACAACCTTGCGATCCTTGCGAGCTGCATCATCGAGAAGATCTATACCCGGCAATTCCGCCGGTTGTGGAATCTTTAATGCGGTAAGCAACGTCGGAACGATGTCGATGCTGTGCGCGAATTCCGGGGAATCGGTCGGTTGGATCTGACCCGGCCAACGTATCATCATCGGCGTCCTGACCCCTCCCTCATAAGGAGATTGCTTGGACTTCGGCGCATAGCGAGGTTTCTCCGGGTCTTGAATCCAGCCGTTATCGGTCACGTAGACAAAAATGGTGTTCTGCGAGAGCCCCCGCGATTCAACCGATTGCATCAACTCGCCAACCGTAGCATCAAACCATTCGACCATCGCCCAATACTTTGCGATCGTCTCACTCGGTGCCAATGGCCGCATGCGATCTAAATACTTTGCCGGAGGATTGTGCGGATCATGTGGCAACAACGGTGCATACCAAACCATCCAAGGCTGTTTCTCGGTCGTTGCCATGTCGATGAAGTCTTCGATCGGTTTTAGTGTCTGCCTGCCGATCGATAACCCGTCATCTCCATGTCGATCACCACGGGTCATTCCATGCGTGAATCCACCATTCGAAAAATGCCCTTGCCAAAATTTGCCGGTCTGCATGGTGAGATAACCATGCTCCTTGAGGATGCGAGGCAAGGTCGGGACTTGTGCCATGTGATCGTTCATGCGCTGCCGACCCGCAAGGAACATTTCCGACTCTTGGTAAGCCTTCCCCTGAAGTCCTGGAACCAATGGAGGGTCATTGCTGGTGATCTTGTGCTGATGCGGATAACGACCGGTTAAAATCGTGGCCAAACTCGGGCAGCATAAACTCGATGGCACATAACCACGGCGAAATGTCAAACTCTCCGCTGCTAGACGATCGATGTTCGGGGTCTTGATATGTGGATGCCCCATGAAACTGTAGTCGCCGTAAGCTTGATCGTCAGAGACGATCAAAACGACATTCGGTGGCGACTGCCCGAACAAAGACGCACTGAACACCAATCCGGCAGACACGTAAATGATTGCTGCGACCTTCAGTAGCCATAAAGCCTTGCACAAGGCTGCCAAGCAACTGAATTGGCTCCGGCAATCTAACACAAAGCCTCTGCTTCGATGGTGAGCCTTAAGCATAGCGTTTTTTCCAACGGGGTATGTCCAAGAGATCCACGAACTTCGGCACGAATCGCCAAGCTGTTCACTTGGCGATCTGTTATAGCCGGTTTCGTAGTCGATGGGGACGCCTTACCCTAAACTTGCTTACGCATGCAGCAGTTCTTAAACTTCTTACCCGATCCGCACGGACAGGGATCGTTGCGACTGGCTTTCTCCGAGCGATTGCGTATCGTCACCGGGTCGGGCTCCGAACTGCTTGTCTCACCGCGGGCTTGCTCCGCCGCTTGCAGGTCCGCCATCTTCTCTTCCATCAACACCTTCGTTGCATCGTAACTGTCGTGCCGAGCACTGGTTTCAACCCACGAGTTTGCAACGAGGTCTTCGTCGATCGCTTCCATACGGAAAATCACATCGGTGATGCGTTCGCCGAGCGAAAGCCACATCTGGTCGAACAATCGCATCCCTTCTCGTTTGTATTCAACCTTCGGATCCATCTGCCCCATCGAACGGAACGATACGCTCGAACGGACATGGTCCATCGCGAGCAAGTGGTCTTTCCAAGCCGAGTCGAGGGCTGAGAGCAAGACGGTGCGTTCCATGCGGCGAATCTCCGGATGGTACTTGTCATCATAAGCTTGGATCAAATGCGAGCGGCACTCATCGCGAGTCCATTTCGCGACTTCGGTAGCTTCGACGCTGTGATCGAATTCCGTTTGCATCCAGGACGCAAGAGCTTGTGCGGAATTCGACCCAGTGGCGAACTCGGACATCTTCTTCGTCGTGTTCTTCCCGTAAATCGAGTCGAGCTTATCTTGCAGGCTCTTCCATACTTCCGTCGATTTCTGTGCGTTCGCACGACTGACTTCGACTAATACTTCAAATGGATGCTCGGAGTCGGCTTGAAGCTTTTCAAGAACATTCTCGTTTTGGAATCGTCCAGCAGCCCATGTTGCCATGGCAGCACCGTTGATCACATAACTGTTCGGACCGGTCTGCTCGCGGAACCGATGGAAACCAACAAGGACTGGATACTGGGCTTCTCGCTCGAGGTAAGCTTTTTCGGAAGCGCCGAGCATCATCCGCTTAATCGCTTCGGGTTCGAGTCCCTTGATTTCGTTCAAGTCCACTGGGATGCCAAACTTGCTTTGCATCCATGAAACCAACATCTTGTTGCCGTAGTCCATGTCAAGGAACGGCTCCCCTTCACTTAAATCGATCGCGTCGATAAAAGCATTGGACTTCGAGATGAACTCTTCATCCATACGATCGCGGTCAATTTTCTTGATCGCCCCGACGGTGTAGTTCGTATTGAAGCGATTATTGACCCACTTGGTCATCGCTTCCCAATTCCATTCCGACTGGTCTTCTTCAGCTGGAAGATTCTCGTCGATGGCATCTAGGATTTGCGTCTCGGCTGCTCGCTCAGCTTGGTCTTTCGCATAAGCGATCGCGACCGATGGTTCGACTCCTCGGAAGTCCTTTGGTTCAAGCTGCACGCCAAGCCTTGGGCCTGCCCATCGAGCGTAGGACTCGGGGCCAAACATCGGATCGGTGAATTGGTCGACGTTGGATTCAATTTGCTCTTGAAGCTGATGCATGACCAACTCACGGCAACTCTTCCCTTCGAGAACTTGTTGGCGATACGTGTAGACCCGCTTGCGCTGATGGTCCATTACCTCGTCGTACTCAAGCAGATTCTTTCGAGCTTCAAAGTTTCGTTCTTCGACTTTCTTCTGAGCCCCTGAAATGCGTTTCGATACATAAGGGCTCTCAATTGCTTCGCCATTACCCATCCCCATCCGTTGCATCATGGCGCGAACCCAGTCGCCAGCAAAGATGCGCATCAAGTCATCTTCGAGGGACAAGAAAAATCGACTTGAGCCAGGATCCCCTTGACGACCGCACCGGCCGCGAAGTTGCAAGTCAATTCGGCGGGACTCGTGCCGCTCCGTGCCAATCACATACAAACCACCGAGTTCCCGAACCCGTTCCCCCTCGGGGACCATGTTCTCCGATTCGCTGATGTGCTTGATTAACTGCTCCCACTCTTCCTTCGGAACATCAAGTCGCGTTGCATACTTGTGCTGTAGCTGAGCCCAAGCCATCGTCTCGGGGTTACCACCGAGAATAATGTCGGTACCGCGACCAGCCATGTTCGTTGCGATCGTCACCGATCCGATCCGGCCAGCTTGCGCAATAATTTCGGCTTCTCGCTTGTGCGCTTTCGCATTGAGAACCTGATGCGTAACTCCTCGCATTTCAAGCAAATGCGAGAGCTGTTCGCTTTTCTCGATCGTCACGGTACCGATAAGGATCGGACGACCTGATCGCTCAATGCGATCGATCTCGCCGCGAGGTATCTCCACTGTTTCCTTAGAATCGGACTTCTTGACCACGACCATCGCATCGTTTTCTTTCACGACGTTGCCGATCAAAAAGCCTCGCTTGCGATCCTTGAACTCAATCGTGTCATGCTTGTGTACCCGATCGATCTCATCGGCTACCGCGTCGTACTTTTCTTTCTCGGAGAGATAGATCGCATCCGGGAATTCAATCCGCTGCAACCCACGGTTCGATGGGATCGCTACTACTCCCAAATTGTAAATCTTGCTGAATTCCTGAGCCTCGGTCATCGCAGTACCGGTCATACCACCGAGCTTCTTGTAGAGCTTGAAGAAGTTTTGCAAGGTGATCGTCGCAAGCGTCTGCGTCTCGTCCTTGATCTTCACTTGCTCCTTCGCTTCAACCGCTTGATGCAACCCATCCGACCATTGCCTGCCTTCCATCAATCGGCCCGTAAATTCATCGACGATGATGATCTCACCTTCGCGATTGACGTAGTTGACATCGCGCTTGTAAAGCTGATGGGCTTTCAATGCATTGTCGATCAAGTGCGGCCATTCCATGTTTCCAACTGTGTAGAAACTCTCAACTCCAGCAAGCCGCTCCGCTTCTCGCACCCCAGTATCGGTCAAGTTCACCGTGTGATCTTTTTCATTGACGATGAAATGCTCTTCGCGCTTCAACCCACGCGCGACGCGGTCAGCTTCGACGTACTTCGACGAATCGCGAGTCGCGGGACCCGAAATGATCAGCGGCGTTCTCGCTTCGTCAATGAGAATATTGTCGACTTCGTCAATGATCGCGTATTGCAATGGACCTTGCACCTGCTGCATGTAACTCGGGAACTTCGCATCCCCTCGAGCAGCCATTCGCATGTTGTCACGCAAATAGTCAAATCCAAGCTCATTGTTCGTCGCGTAGGTGATGTCCGCCGCATAGGCTCGCTGCCTCTCGTCGTTCTCCATCCCACTTTGAATGTTTCCAACAGTTAACCCCAACCCCATATACAATGGAGCCATCCACTCCATGTCCCGACGAGCCAAGTAATCGTTGACCGTCACGACGTGCACACCCTTGCCCTCCAACGCATTCAGATATGCGGGCAACGTAGCTACCAACGTCTTCCCTTCACCCGTGATCATTTCAGCGATGTTGCCACCATTGAGCACCATCCCACCGATCAACTGAACGTCGTAATGCCGCATCCGAAGAAATCGCCGGCCCGCTTCACGACACGTCGCAAATGCTTCAACAAGAATATCATCGAGCGTCTGCCCATCGGCTAAACGCTTGCGAAAACGAACCGTCTGCTCGCGAAGCTCCTCGTCCGACAAAGCCATCATTCGAGGCTCAAGTTCCCCGATCTGCTTGGATAACTCACCGTAACGCTTGATCTGGCGGGAATTCGCAGACCCAAACAAGACCGTCAAACCACGATCCACGCCACTCAGGACGCCGTTGACTGCACTGGTGGTCCCTTCCCAGATTTTCTCGAGGAATTCCATAGTTATCTGCACGCCAATCACAAGGAGAACACGAAACGTTACGCCACTGAGCTACGACAACAGGAGGCTACGACAACAGGAGCCCACCCGCCAGATCCCACCCTTATGATCCCACACGTGTGTTGGCACACCATGCGATCTGAAGTGGTTCTCTCAACGGGCCTTCAACCTGGAAACCAACGGATTGTAAGCTTTTTGCGGATTATTCCGAAGGCCAATCGGCCCGAGAGTAGCCGATTGACGACCTTAGCGTCAATCGAACTGCAACACCTTCTCCTGACAGAATTACAGGAGAAACTCAGTTCGTCTTAGGGTTTTTGCATTAAAGATGTTAATAGAGACGCGTTTTCCTGTGTATTCCTTCAAAAACCGTTCCTGTAGCCACCCCTCGCCAGACGGAAGGGTTCACGGAGGGGTTCACGGAGGGGTTCTTAGTGACGTTAGGCGTTTCTTAGGCTGCTTTCCGCCGCTAGGCAGCGGTATGGAGGCGGCCCAGGCAGCGGTATAGAAACGGGTGCAGTGGCGACAAAAGGCGGACTCTCCAAGGGTGCGGACTGCCTTGCCGTGGAGGAGTGCAGGATATTACGTTATCGTAATCCGTCTTCGACTGCTCGTTCCAACTCGTCGAGCGTGGCCGCAGCGTGAATTGCCCTGGTTTGAATTTTCTCGTACCCGATCGATCGCAACACTTCCAATATTTCACTGCAGGTCGGGAATTTGCGTCCGCTGGAAGTCTTGTAGCGTTCCAAGGCTTGCAT
>CAIJIZ010000148.1 GCA_903820735.1 uncultured Pirellula sp. | reverse complement strand
TGTCTGGGGACATTCCAGTTCCAATTATTCAACGGGAATCGAAGCCTATGATGCTACTGTGGAATTCAATCAAGTTTTCGATAATTTCCTCGGCATCAATTCCGGCGTATACTCCACCAGTCGTATCGCCAACAACCGCGTTTATCGCAACGCGACAACGGGGATTCGAGCGTATGAACGCACATCGGTTATTGGAAACACTGTCTACAGCAACTCGATCGGGATCGAAGGGGCCGCTGTCTCCCGCTTTATTGGTGAGATCTCCAATAACCTTGTTTATGCCAACAGCAACCAAGGGATCAGGATAAATTACGGAGGCAGTGGTGCTCGCATCACGAATAATACCGTCTATCAAGCGGTAGGCAACGCGGTACTGATCGAAGGAAACTCCAACAACGTTGCGCTGAGAAACAATATTCTGCACGTTGGTACCGGTTCGAATATTGTCGTCAACAACGACAGCCAAGTTGGCTTTACTAGCGATTACAATACCTTGACCACCAGCGGATCAGGGAAACTTGCTCAGTGGGGCAGTCAGACTTACTCGAGCCTTGCCGATTTGCGATACGAACTGGGGCTCGACGAACACTCGATGGTCTCGAATCCGCAGTTCATCGATCTCGATGGTGCCGACAACGTTCTTGGCTTCAGCTATACACCCGTGGCTGGCACCACCCGGATCATCGACAACGGTGACGCTGACTTTAGCGTGACAGGAACATGGTCGGACTCTTCTTCTGGATACCAAGCCGATTCAGCGGAAGGTGCTACCAGTTCTACTGGCGACCGAGTCGCTACGTGGACGTTTAACAACCTCGATCCTAATGCATGGTACGAAGTTGCCGTGACTTGGCCCGCTCGAAGTGAATTGAATGCCTATGCAACATTCAAGGTAGTGGAAGGAAGTTCAGTGCTCTCATCGAGCACCTTCGACCAACGTTTTGCCCCGAATGATTTTTCTGAAGCGGGCGTTGCTTGGGAGCGACTCGGGACTCATTACGTCCGAGGAAGTTCGTTATCGGTGCAATTGAGCAACTATTCGAACTGGGGAACCGGCTATTTTTCATCGGCCGATGCGGTGCGTATTCAGAAGATCGAAGGGAACCTAGGGAGCGACGACAACTTCCAAGTTAGCAGCACCTCTCCTACCATCGACGCTGGGGATCCGGCAAGCTTTTATATTGGCGAGCCTACACCCAATGGAAGACGCGTGAACCAGGGATACACTGGGAACACGGCCTTGGCTGTCAACAGTCCGGCCGAGATGGTGCAAGTCCTGAGCCCCAATGGACTTGATAAGTACGAAGTTGGACAGCCAGTTACCATCGCTTGGCAATCCTCTGGGCTGACCCAAGTACAACCTGCCATATTGCTCAATGTTGGGGCAGGAACCGTCGGTGATTGGCAAGCCAATGCTTTTCAGACGATTAACGGAAACATTTACACGTACACCAGTCCCGTCGATCGTTCTGGGGTGACTAATCCCGCTCCGGAAATTGTTTACCAAACCATGACCTACAGATATGGCGTCGGATCCAACATTGCTTGGAGTCTACCGGTCGCCAACGGCAATTACACGCTCCGTCTGCACTTCGCAGAACCTTGGATCACCTCTGTCGGAAGTCGCAAGTTCGATATCAACCTTCAAGGGGCGACCGTTACCTCGAACTACGACATCTATGCGGCAGCAGGGGCAGTGAATAAAGCCACCACGCTCAGCTACTCGGTCAATGTATCGGGTGGAACCGGACTGGCAGTTGATCTGATCAGCAAAACCAACGAAGGCGCAATCCTCTCGGGGATCGAACTTCTCACCGAGAACGCTACCGGCGTCGAATCCCCTACAGCCGACATTGAGCTGTCGAACGACAACGGTGTGAACTGGTCGACGCTGGCAACGAACGTCGCGATGGACAGATTCGGCAAAGGTCAATTCGTCTGGACTCCTACGGCGGAAACCTCGCAAGCCCAGATACGAGTTCGGGCCAATCATGGATCGAATCCATCGGATCTCTCCGACGGAGTCTTCTCGATCGCCAACAACGGTATCCACTACTACATCAACGACAACAGCACCACGGGAGACTTGCTTGCAACGGCGATAGGCGATAACAGCAATACAGGCAAGAGTCCTGGACAACCGATGGCGAGCTTGGCTGCTCTGGTAGCCGCCTACGATCTCGATGCTGGAGACATCATCCATGTCGATGCTGGATCGTATGGTTTAGTTCGCAACGTAGTTCTAGGCAGCCAGGATTCTGGCGTACGGATCGAAGGTCCGGCGTTGGGATCAGCGGTGTTGAACCGAGGGAACACCAATGAGGGTAGCTATGCTGTGGAACTGGCCGGTGCCGATGATGTGACCATTTCGCGACTGACCCTTACCGGAGGACGCTACGGGGTGTACGCATCGAACAGCGCT
>CAIJIZ010000147.1 GCA_903820735.1 uncultured Pirellula sp. | reverse complement strand
GTGCCTGATGAGCGATGGGATGTGTACTGCAATTCCTCCCTGACGGTTCGGGTTACCATTGATGTGGTGGTGGCCGTTGGCCATGGAATGGTAACCCGATGCGTCAGCGAGGAAGTAGCGGAGTGACGGCTGATTGTATTAGCAACAGTTCCCGAGGAGTATCGGTTTGTTGAGCGTGGGTCTTACGAAGTGGGTGCCTGATGAGCGATGGGATGTGTACTGCAATTCCTCCCTGACGGTTCGGGTGACCATTGATACTGTCCTCCCTGACGGTTCGGGTTACCGTTAATACCTACTTCCCTGATGTTTACTTACTATTCATACTAACTAGCACATTATGGATTCGCGTTGGATGCGACCAAGTCTGGAATCTTTGGGGTTGGAGGAAGTTTCCTTTGAATCCATTCTGCAGCGGCCAGGATACTCGCTTCGCTAAAATACTTGGCCGTCAAGGCGACGGTGTGCGGCCTATTTCTCGCCGTGTTCTCGCCATAAGAGACAACCATCGAAGGGTGACCTGTCAAATTGGTTCTCGCTAAGTCTGCATCCCCAATGTATACATCGACCTTGCGAAGCACCTCTTCGGTCTTTTGGATCAAATCAACTCGAGCTCGCATCGCTTGTACATAATCAATCGCTGACAAGTACTGCGCTTCGCGAAACGTAGGAGCCCACTTGCCTACTTGCTCGTCTTCTTTGCTCTTGGCAAACAAATCCCCATGCATCGCGGCAGCTTCTACGCTGATCGCATCCGTCATCGCTCCTATTCGCGAATCGGCTGCGAAATCGATTTCAATCACCTTGCCCCCAGACTCGCGAATCATCTCCGCAATCCGCTTCTCGTTGACTTTAGGTCTCGAAGAAACTCCAAACTGAACGGATGCCAACCAATCTGAAACCTCAAGCGTTTGCTGCCGCCAATCAAAAGGTCTCTCGACTACGGTCGGATCAAGTCCATCCGCTCCGAGTATCGCTTGGAATACCCAAGCACAGTCTTTCGGAGTTCGCCCGATAGGACCTATCTTGTCCATCGACCATCCGAGCGTCATGCACCCGAAGCGACTGACTCTACCAAAACTCGGTCGCAACCCACACGTGCAGCACACCCGAGTTGGCGAGACGATACTTCCCAATGTCTCGGATCCAATTGCAAATCCACATAGTCCCGCTACGGCAGCGCAAGCACTCCCCGCCGATGAGCCTGAACTGCCTGTCGCCGGCTCCCAAGGATTGCGGGTCATCCCTCCAAACCATTGATCGCCCCAAGCCAAAGTCCCAACCGTGAGCTTGGCTAGTAGCACCGCCCCAGCATCGAACAACCGCTTTGCGACGGTGGCTGTTACCTCCCGCTTGCGATCGCGGTAATCGACCGCTCCCCAAGTTGTCGGCATTCCTGGAATGGCGATGATGTCTTTCGCTCCCCAAGGAATTCCATGCAGAATACCTCGGTCCTTACCTTCGGTTAATTCTTTATCTGCCTCTTTGGCTTGCTCAATCGCTTGCTCGTTGTAAGACACTACGCAGAGCAATTCTGGGTCGAACTTCTTGAGCCGATCCAGGTACATCTTGGTCAGTTGCTCGCTCGTGAATCGTTTTTGTCGCAGACCTGCTGCTAATTGTTCGACCGTCCAAAATGCGATCGGATCGACTTGAGGATCCGGCAAATCCAGCTTGGTGAGCCAATCGGAAATCCCAGATCCCTGTGAAGCATGCTTGTTTTCCTTCGAAACAGAGGCTTCCTTGGGGTTTGTCTCCGTTCGTAACGCCTCGTCACTACTGATGAAGAATGACGGCTGGAAGGCCATCGCCATCGGCGTATTCTCGTCGATGGGAGTAGTGCGTAAAGCTTCGAACGCGGCGGCCTTGGCGTTGAGTCGTTTGGCGATGTCTTCGCAATGAGCTTCGTTCAACTCAACACGAGAAATCCAACTGGCTTGCTGAATCATCTCCGCCGTGATTTCCTTGGCGGACGCCTTGCGATCGGACTCCGGAGTGTCCTGTTCGGACGGTTGCGCATCGAGTGCTGCCGCAACGCTATGCGCATCGCCTAGCGTTGCAAACAGTCCCGTCGCTACGAGAGTTTGGCCAAGCCATTCCCGCCGGAAAACCTTGTGACCATAAGCTTCACGACGGTTCATAACATCCTCTATTGCGTGGCTATTGTTGTTTAGCAGTCGATTGAACCGGATCGATGGAAATCGACACGCTACCATCTCCAACCGTATCGCGGTTGACTCCGACAAAGACCCAGTGTTCACCTTCGCCAAACGCTACCTTGACACTCTTGCCATCGATGGGAACGGGACGTTGATTCGCCCAAAGAGTCAGCGAACCCTTGGGGGTATCACCGAAGTCAAAGACGATGTCACCGGCTCGGGAGACGTTGAGCTTCGTGCGCAAGAACGTATAGTTCGGACCTGGTTGCGGTTTGAAGGTTGCCAATCCTCGCATGGGGACTTGGCCTGAAACCAACGCTGGGTGCAATTGCCAAGTGAAATTCGATTGGTCGCCGACGATCGAGTCGAGACTGGTTCGATTGAAGAGCACGAGGGCTTTTTCGGTCCAAGCCATGGTGTCCCAATTTCGCACAGCTCCGTCTAGGGCAACGAGCATCTTGCCATCGATTTTACCCATCTCAGTGATGAATCTCAGCAAATCAACCGCTTCTTCTTGAGTCAAGGAATCGAGCAAACCGTCTGGCATCAAGGATCGTGACTCTTTGATGTCTTCGATATCGGACTTGTTGATCGATACTTCTTTACCATCGGCTAGCCGCAAGACCACTTCGTCATCCGATTCACGGATTGGGATCCCGGCTAAGACTTCATCGTTGCTGGTGCGCACGACCTTGGCGTTGTAACCTTCTTTAACCTTAGCAGCGGGATTCAATAAGGCTTCTAGAAGATAGTCAGCCGGTGCTTGTGCTCCGATACTTGTTAGGTCTGGTCCGACGAGTCCGCCGACACCGCCGATGCGGTGGCACTGAATGCATTGCAACTCAGCGCGACGATAGATCCATTCGCCTCGCTGCGGATCACCTTGTTTCGCTGCAAGATCGAGCCAACTGTTTTTC
>CAIJIZ010000146.1 GCA_903820735.1 uncultured Pirellula sp. | reverse complement strand
CTTCTCCCAGTAGGAACTTCGCTTGTGGTTCGATCCCCTCGGCTTTGGCAGTTTTCTCATCGATATCGAGCCAAATGCTTTTTGGGTTAACCAATACTCTCAACTGCGCGACGATGGTATCGATGTATGGAACCAAAACAGCTGCGGTAATCTGGACCACAAGATGTCCGGCGTAATCATCAACAACCAACCCACTGATGGCGTCCCCTTCACTAAAAACCCACCGAATGGCATCTGATGGGATCCAGTTGAGCAATTGTTTTCTAAGTTCTACGGCGCGAGCAATGCGATGCTCAATCCAAGCCGCATCGAGGGTGTCTTCGGGATCAAAGGTGTAGATACGCACCCGAATCCTACTTGTCGGGTGATACAATCCACGTCCGATCCAATTGCCGTCGTGCCCTATCACATCGACGCATTCCCCTAGTCTCGGAGCGCTGATCGGATCGACGGTCGAGGAATCGAGAATCCAAGGGTGCCGACCGAGGGTTTGTTTTACGCGGCCGGGTTTGAGTCGTACCGCTCGAAATCTGGAGGGGAAGTTAGGATTCACGCGGAGCGACTTTCTGCGGAGATTTTCAAGGGGATTTTCAAAGAGTACAATTCGTACAGACGGGACGGGCTTCGTCCTTCTACGCTGTTTCGAGAAGTCGTCGGTCCGAAGCGTTTCATTTCATCATTAATGGATACTAAAATTCGATGAGTTCGCACGATTCTCTTTACCAATCCCTCCCTAGCGAGCCACAAGCAACTTCGAAGCCCTTCACGCAACGAATGGCATTTGCATGCTGTGCACTAAGTTTTATCGCCTCGCTTTTGGCTTGCTCGTCCGCTCTGGGTAGGGAGTGGAAGGATAAATCGGGCAGCGTCAAAGTGCTCGGGACCATGGTCGCAGCCGACCCGAAAGAAATCGTGATCAAACTTGATCAACCTGTCAAAGGGCGCGAGCTGTTGGCAATCGAAATCGCGCAATTGTCGGATGAAGACCAGAAGTTCGTTTTCGAAGATGAGTCGGCTGGGCAACTGAAATCAGCCTCCGAGAAACATTCTTGGAGCCTGAAGAACGGATTAACGATTTTTGGGAAGGTTGTGGGATTCGATCGACGCGAGGTGACCCTTCAACGTCGTCGCGGAAAACTCTACGTCAACGACCGACCCTTCGAGAACTTGCCCGAAATCTACCGAAGAATGGTCCCGAAGATCGTGGAGCATTTTGAGCAAAAGTCGTTTGCGAACGATTCGCAATTCCAAGACTGGGTCATTGCACAGCGAGCCGACGCAAAGACCTTTACTTGCGAAGGTGTGTTGATGGAATTCCCCAACGGCGATGAATACGGAATCCCATTCTTCTTTTTCCAAGAAATGGAATTGCGAATCTTGCAGCCTCAATGGGATGAGTGGTTAGCGGCCCATCAAGCCAACGAAGCGGATGATCCTGAAGAGAAACGGCAGCACTCGCTGTACTTGCAAAGCCAAGCAACTGCGTATCAACAAGCTCAGCAAAAGGAAGCTTATCAGCAAGAGATGATGCAGATCGCTCGCATGCAGTTGCAAATGCAAGCCGTAGCGGCTGGCGTGACAAGCTTATGGGAAGTCTATCTATATCCACCCGCAGGTGTTGCCGCGTATCCGATCTCGGTGATTGTCTCCGCCCGGAACTCCTTCGATGCAGGTAGTATCGCTGGGGCGAATAATCCTGGTTACATCGTTGGCCCAATCCGAAAATTCGCCGGATACTGATCGCTTCACTAATCCCCCTTGGCCACCGCTTCGATCGCTTGGCAAGCCCTTTCGATGGCTTGCTCATCGACATCGAGGTGGGTGACCAATCGGATGCTAGTGGGGCTAAAGGCCATCGAGCGAACTCCACGGTTTGCAAGTTTTTCTGCGAAAACCGAAGCGGGGCCCCAAGTCGAATCGACGTGAAAGATCACGATATTTGTATCGGGTTCCTCACCCATGACTTTCAAGTGCGGAGAATTGCGGATGGCTTTGGCAAGCCGCTTCGCATTCAGATGATCTTCGTGCAATCGCTCCACGTGATGTTCCAAAGCGTGAAGTGCACCTGCGGCGAGCACACCGGCTTGCCTCATTCCTCCGCCGAAAAGTTTTCTAGCCCGGCGGGCTTTGGCAACGAAGGACTTCGTGCCTGCTAAGCATGAACCGACGGGGGCTCCCAGACCTTTGCTAAAGCAGACGCTTACCGAATCGAAT
>CAIJIZ010000145.1 GCA_903820735.1 uncultured Pirellula sp. | reverse complement strand
CTCGCCAAGTTCCTTCCTAAACTCGACGAAAAACAATTTCTTCGGATGTTTGGAATCGATCATGACACGCTGCGCGAAGGGGGTGAGGAACTAGCCAAAGGAGGTGGCGAGTCGGGCCAAGCCCTTTTCGCAAGCGCCTCGGGTTTGAACAACCTCACCCACTCGCAACAAAATCTCGAAACATCTCTCGAAGCGATCCTCAGTCGGTCGGGTCGCAGAGGGAAATTGCTTGAGAAGATCAAACACTTTGAAAAGCTCACCAAAGAAGAACGGGATGCGGAGCTAACCCTTGAAGAATGGACCCGCCTGGATCAGCAGGTTCAAGAAGCATCGAAGAACTACAGCAACCTAAAAAAACAACTCGATGAAAAACGGTTGCGACATATCACTCTGGATCGCTACCAAGCCGCGTTGCCAACCGTCAACAAAACGGTCGAGAAAACCGCTGAAATCCAAAGGCTCGGACCGTTCCCCCCCACCCTCGAGTCCTTCGCCGAATTCCAGTCCTTCGAATCTGCGTCGGATCAGACGCTTCAAGATCTAGCAACCATTCGAACCAACTTGCAGAACCTTGAATCCGAACAAGAAACCCTCGAAGAAGACCTGAAAAAAATTCCTAAAACCGACTGGGAATCCGACTTCGAAAAACAAGTCTCCGATGTCATCGCCGGACTTGGGGTGTACTTGCAAGCCAAAAAAGCGCTTCCGGCTATCGAACTGAGAAGGAATACGAATCAACACCTGTTAGAACAAATCTGGGAGGAACTAGGTCAGCTCGATGGGCTTCGATCCAGACTCGATGCAGCACGCTTCCCAAGCCACGAAAAGAAACGGATCGAACAACTCGCTCGGCAATACGATGAACAGCATCGCTCCATGCGAACCTTGGAAGATCAACTTGCGAAACATAAAGCCCGCATCGATCGCAACGAGGCAGAAGAGTCTCCGCCGATCGATCCGCTCGTCATCGCCTCCGTAGAACGTATCGAGAAACAATGCAATCTCGAAGTCGATAAGCAACGCGAAACGAGGGAGCTTATCGAACACATCCAAGTCCTTCGTCGGTCGATCGATACACAACTCGAGCGTCTGAACCTTGCTTGCGGGGCAATCGCACCAGCGGCGATCGCTGAGTTGGCCAAACGACCGGTCCCTGCTATACCAACCATCGAGCGATGGGCGAAAGAAGAAGACAAACTCACCGAGCAGATCACAAAATCCCAACAATCCTGCGATGAGCTGGAACGCAAATACAACGCCAAAAAACGCTCTGTTGAACGCGAGATCGACAAAGCCAACTTGCCAACCTACGAAGACTGGACCGCCGCCAAAACAGCGCGCGACGCTGCTTTCGATAGCTTGGTACAAGCCAACCCCGACTCGCTGCCCAGTACTAAGGGAATTGCGGCTCAGGGAATCGAGGCTTATAGAGAATTGCAAACCCAAGCTGATCGGATTGCAGACGATCTACTCACCCATGCAGAGCGTGTGGCCCAGCGCGAAAAACTTCTCGAATCACTCGAAGAATTTCAACAAGAAATCGACAGCGAAGGGCAGAAATTACTGCGAGAAAAAGCTGCGTTCGATGACTGGACGTCCCGTTGGAATCAATTCACGACTACCCATTCCCTTCCCTCGGCTCCCCCCGAAACCGTTATCGCTTGGGTCCACTCTTTAACCGATGCCCAGCGGCTAGCGTTGGACTACATCAATAAAGAAGCTCAGCGAGTTCGCTCCGAGGAATTATTGCAACAGTGCATCCATGAAGCCCAGCAGTGCTTGCGATCGCTCGGGATGGAAATCGATCCGAACACTTCCGCAGAGCAAACTTTAGGACTCGTGAATCATTGGCTGGAGCAAGCTCGCAAGCAACGAGCTGAGAAAGAGGCTTTCGCTAAGCAGCGAGTACAGGAACTCGAAGAATATCACTCCCTACAGATCGATCATGAAATCGCTTCCTCCCGCTTCGATGAACTTCAAAAGCAATGGTGGGAAGCGCTAACGAGTCTGGCTATCCCCACCGATGCGACCCCCGAACAAACTCAACAGATACTTTCGCAAATCAGCG
>CAIJIZ010000144.1 GCA_903820735.1 uncultured Pirellula sp. | reverse complement strand
TGGCAAGTTGCCTTCGTACATCTTCGATGCTGAAGGAACAGGTTCGGGTGCGATGGCGCCCGGTGCTCCCAATGTACCCGGTGCGCCCAATGCACCCGGTGTTCCTTCGGTTCCTCGATCGGCTGTTCCATCCCCCGTAAGCTCATCGAACAGCCCTTCTACTGGCCCTGCTTCAACTGAGAAAACTACAGCAACGCCGGCACCGGTTGGGGATGCTACCTCTGGCCAAGAAGAGGTCAAGCGTCCGGATTTGAAGTATCGTTTGCCTGAGGGGTGGAGTGTTGGTCAAGGTTCAGCGTTTCGATTAGCGACGTTGAAGATTGAGTCGGCGGAGGGCAATGGAGAGGTAACCGTCAGCATGGCGACGGACAATCCGCAAGCGAACACAGCGATGTGGGCGCAGCAGGTACTCAAGGGATCAGATCCATCCCAGGTGGACCCTGTAGTTAAAAAGTCGCTCGAAAGCGTAGAGACACTAGAAGTCGGTGCGGGGCAAGCGAAGCTGTACACAGTTCGTTCGTCGCCACAACCCGATGCGCCGATGTTGATCGTCGCATCGATTCCGACAGAAAACCCAGAATTGCATTTGTTCGTAAAGCTCATTGGAGACAACCGTCTCGGTGAGTCGCAAAAACAAAAGCTGATCGAATTCGTTCAATCCATCACTTTAAAATAGATATCAAACTCATGGCTACTGCACCCCTTCAAGATGGTTTAGTGCCTCGTTCGGTACCGAACACGAGCGGTATAGAGCAAGCGATTTGGACAGCGCTGCGTTATGCAGGGTCTTTGAAGATCACTTGCGCGATGTTCGCTTTGGGTGTTCTGATTTTGCTAGTCGGTACGCTCGCCCAGGACGAAGAGACGATCGTCGATGTCAAACGGGACTATTTCAACAGTTGGGTAGCGAAAGTTGACTTTGACGTTTTCGTCCCTCAGACGATTTGGCGACATGAGGTTAAGAAACCTGGAAGTTTCATCATTCCGGGTGGAGCGACCATTGGTTTGATCATGTTGATCAATTTGATTGCGGCGAAGATGACGCGGTTCCACATGACGGCCCGAGGGACCCGTTTTGCAATTGGTTTAGCGATAACCCTCATAGGATTCGCATTGATTGCAATGATTGTTTTCGGTGCCCATTTAGGAGATGGTCTGCAGGGAGAGCCACCGTTCACTTACGACACGATTTGGTCGGGTTGCGTTGCATCCCTTTGGTTATCGATCATCGGTTTGGGGGCTTGGGCGATCAATTCCCCTCCTCGTCATAGCATCTTGCGCATCACTTTATTGATTGTCTTTTCGCTGTTCCTTACAGCAGGCATCATCCTTGCCTTTGCAGGTGATTCTTTAAGGATTCCCGATCCGGGTCTGCGTATCGTTTGGCAGTTGGCAAAAAGCTTGATTGTGAGCATCGTATTGCTTGTAGGGCTAACCATTTTATTTGGGGCTCGAGGTGGAAACGTATTGATTCACCTCGGGATCGGTTTGCTGATGATCGGTCAATTCGCCTTTGGAGATCGTCAACGCGAAGAGCGCATCAGTCTGTATGAGGGTCAGCGAACAAGTGCTGCGGTTCAGACGGACATTGTTGAACTTGCGGTGATTGACAAGACGCAACCGGACAAGGACACCGTGGTGGCCTTTGATGATCCACTGATTTCCAAAGCGGCGGCTGACAAGACGTTGCTTACCGACAAATCTTTACCATTCGAGATACGAGTGGAGAAGTGGATGCCGAATTCGGACTTGAAGTCGCGTCGAAGCGATCCGGCGTTGGCGAAGGAGGCGGATGGTGTAGCTGGTTTGCCACCGGAGCTTGCATTGGTCGACGCGCTCAAGTCGGGTGGAGCGAAGAGCGAGATGAACATCGCTAGTGCTTATCTTTCGATACGCGAGAAGAAGACCTCGAAGGAGCTCGGTCGTTTCGCGGTGAGTCAGTTGCTCAACGATACCACGATTAGGCCCAAGAATTTTTTAACATCGATTGAGTCTGATGGTCGACAATTCGATTTAGCGCTTCGATTTCGTCGCAATCTTAAACCCTTTTCTTTCGAGCTTAAGGATGTTGAATTAAAGCAGTACACCGGGACAGCGATACCAAAGGATTACTCTTCGTATGTGCGCATCGTCGACGATTCAGGTTCGACGCTTCAAGAAGGTCGGATTTGGATGAATAGTCCGATGCGGTTTCGAGGGGAGACCTATTACCAATCCTCGTATTCGCCAGCTGCACAGAGTCCGATGGGGGTCGAGCAGACGGTCCTCCAAGTCGTCACCAACGCGGGATGGCTTATCCCCTACGTTTCCTGTGTGTTGGTTGGCCTTGGGATGTTAGCTCACTTTAGTATCACCCTTACACGATTTGCATCCCGTTACGATCGCAAGGCCATTGCCTTAACGGATCGCTCACCGTGGTATTACACTGCTGCGTTGTTGCCGATTCTCTTGCTCGGTGGTTGGCTTTATGTGCGAGCGAAGACCCCGACTGTCAAGGAAGATAAGATCGATTGGTATGCCATTGGGACATTGCCGGTGCAGCATGAAGGGCGGATCAAGCCGTTGTCGGGAGTGGGTGCTCAGGTGCTCAAGGCTCTTTCGGACAAGCCGTTTGCTTTGTCGAATGAAGGACATAGCTATGAGGGTGCTCAGGCGACAGGCAAGCAGATATCGGCTGCGGAGTGGCTGATGGGAGTGATGGTTCACGAGCCATGGGTTCGCAAGGCACCGTTGGTTCGAATCGATTCGATCGCGCTCCTTGATGAGCTGGGGCTGGAGCGGCACAAGAGCCATCGTTACAGCATCGAACAGATCGACGAGAAGCTCAATAGTGAGGAGTCCGATACGTTGCAGAGGAAGTTCCAGGAGTTAGCCCGCGCCGAAGAGTCGACTTGGTCGGTCGATGACAGGAACTTCATGCGATTGCAGACTCGAATGGGGATCTTTTATTCGATTTGGAACGCGTACGAGCCAGTCGATGATTTGCTCAAGCGAATTGCGAATGATCCGGAAAAGTTATCGCAAGTTATCGATGGGCTGGGGCCTGTGATGGAGTCTATCAAAATGAAGGGACCGCCGGCGATTATTCCGCCGACGAACGTCCCAGAGAAGCTTGATCCGACCCTACCTCCGCCTCAGTGGAATGCTTATGCGCCAGCGTTCTATGAAGTGATCAAGAATTTTGATGCGAAGAATCTCGATAACCCTACGTCTCAATTCCGAACGCTTGCACAAGTCATGCGAGGTGGGTCGGGCAACAGCAAGCAGATCAATGCGGAGGTGAGCAACTACGCTAAGATGCTTGAAGATAAGTACCCGGAATTGTCTCGTTCAAAGAAAGCGCGTTTCGAGGCGTGGTATGGGTATTTCAATCCGATTAGCATTTCGTATGTGTTGTACATTGTCGCTGGATTGACCGCCTTTCTGGGGCTTATCTGTTCCGTTTTCTCGTCGAATCCTAAGGGAGTTTTGGCGAAGGAGTGGATTAGGCAGGTGGCTTTTTGGATTTGCGTGATCACACTTACGATTCACACCGTGGCGATCATATCTCGGATTTACATATCAGAGCGACCGCCAGTGGTGAGCTTGTACTCCGCATCTGTGTTTATCGGATGGGCGATTGTTTTGGCGGGTGTCGTAGCCGAGATGCTCTTTCCCATTTCGATTTCACTGTTGGTTGCTTCAGCGGCAGGATATCTTTCGCTGCTTTTGGCAGATGGACTTGATATCGGCGATTCGATGCCTGTCCTACAAGCCGTACTTGATACACAGTTCTGGCTATCGACTCACGTGATCAGCGTGTCGTTAGGTTACTCTGCGACATTCCTTGCCGGATTCCTCGGTATTGGAATCGTCGTGATCGCATTCTTTGGGCTGACATGTCCGTCGTGGATTGGTGAAGAATCCCGAAAGAAGTTGATCGACACGCTTTATCGTGTTTGTTACGGAGTGGTCTGCTTTGGGATTTTCTTCAGTTTCGTAGGCACGGTTCTCGGTGGCCTATGGGGCGATGATAGTTGGGGTCGATTCTGGGGATGGGATCCGAAGGAAAACGGCGCGCTGATGATTGTGTTGTGGAACGCGTTGTTGTTGCACGCGAAGTGGGACAAACTCGTCGGTCCGCTCGGATTCGCCATGCTTGCCATCGGTGGAAACATCATCACCGCTTGGTCTATGTTCGGTACCAACATTCTTGGAATTGGATTGCATGCCTACGGGGGTGAGACAGGTGAATCGCTGAGGAACATGGGTTACTTCTTTGCAAGTCAGCTTCTGATTATTCTTATAGGTGGATTCGTTTATTTCGTATCGAAGTCGCAGAAGTTAAGTAAATCCGTATGACCGAGTGCGCAGCCACATCACCCACCAAATCTAATTTCGAGTTTCTCCGCACAGAGATACTCGAGCATCGTCCGATTGCTAAAGACACTTGGAAGATGACGGTAGCTGCTCCTCATTTGGCACAAGTTACTCAGCCCGGGCAGTTCTATATGGTGCGGATCGCAGATTGCAACGATCCGTTGATCGGCCGCGCCTTGGCCTTCTATGATCGAGGGTTCGACGCGGCTGGGAAGCCTGATTCGGTGTCTGTGGTTTATGTCGTCAAAGGGAAGTTTACTAAGGCACTATCGCGTCGTGTCGCAGGCCAGAGCGTTGAATTGTGGGGGCCACTTGGCAATACTTTTTCTACCGAAGCCGTCGACCATTTGATTCTTGTCGCCGGAGGCGTTGGTATCACACCGATGCTGACCTTGGCAACAAGTGCTCTGGGTCTTGAAAGCTACGGTACGAACAACGGTTCTTTTGCCGAGCGGGTGACATTGTGTTATGGGGCCAGGACGAAAGAGTACCTTGCCGGACTCGATGTCTTCAGCGACCGGGGAGTTCACTTAGAGATTGCGACCGAGGATGGATCGCTCGGAACGCGTGGTCGCGTAACAGAACCACTTGAGCGATTGCTTCGCTCCCGCACCGGTTCTGTGCGTATCGCTTGCTGTGGTCCGGAGCCGATGATGCAAGCGGTGGGTAAGGTTGCGTCGAACTATGACGTGCCTTGCGAGGTATCGCTGGAAACGCCGATGGCTTGCGGGATCGGTATTTGCTTTACTTGCGTCGCTAAGATCCAGCAAGAAGATGGGTCGTGGGATTACCGCAGGACGTGCATGGAAGGGCCGGTATTCGCTTCGCAACAAGTCGTGTGGTAGTCCTCGGCACCCCGTTACTTAATTAGGGGATGTGTCTCGCGCGAAGCATATCGGGTTATGGATTTGTGTTGTTGAATCTCTGAGCTGAGATAACGCGTTTTGGGCAGTCGGGCAGAGATTCAAGAAAGGTCTTGCCGTAGGGTTTGGTTGTCATTCTCGGGTCAGTTACCAGGATAATCCCGCGGTCGGTTGCCGTGCGGATCAAGCGTCCGAAGCCTTGGCGAAACTTGATCACCGCTTCGGGGAGTTGGAAATCTCTGAAGGGGTTTCCACCGGCGGAGCGGATGGCTTCAAGTCGGGCTTCGAGGAGGGGGTGGTCAGGGACACTAAATGGGAGTTTGGTGATCACGACCAGTTGCAGAGCGTCGCCGGGAACATCGACACCTTGCCAGAAGCTTTCTGCTCCGAAGAGGACACCTCGCGGTTGTTCTTTGAAAGCTTGGAGCAACTCAGTGCGTGGCATGCCATCGGCTTGGGAATATGTAGCGAGTCCCTTTGAGTTAAGCCACGGGCCTAGACCTTGGCTGCATTTGCGGAGGGAGTCGTAGGATGTAAACAGGAGGAAGGCATGACCATCGAAGCGATCGAGGTAGTGTTTGAGTGCTGGGAGGATTGCGCGTTCGTAGTCGTTTTTGGCGATAGAAGGGTCTGGCAGGTCGGTTAAGAGATGCAGTTCAGCAAGTCTTGGGTAGTCGAATGGGCTGCCGACTTGCAGGCTAGGTAGTCCTAGAGCTCCAACTCGGCGTTGGAAGAAGTGAAAAGCGGCGTCGTCTTTGTTTGGTTTCTTGATCCCTGCGGATCCTTTGATTTCGTCTGCGATTGGGGCGAGGGTTGGGTCGGTAACTTGCGTATTCGATTGTTTCGTCGCTAGAGTCGCGCTGGTCATGATGACGCTAGGGACTTTTTGGAACAGGTGTTCTCGAAGGTAGACACCGACATCGAGGGGGCTACTGCGCAGGGTGAGTCGGGCGAAGACGCGTCCGACCCCGCGTGATTCTCGTTTCTCGTACCAATAGACCGCGCTGGTTTCTTTTTGTAGCAGCCAAGTATCAAGGCCGACGGCGAGGGCGTTTAAGCGATTCGCAGCCGAGATCATGTCGAGTTTCGCGTTGGCATCTTTGAGGTCTTTTCCGTATCGTTCGAGTTCGACGACAAGTTCACGCAGTCGATCGACCAACGTTGTTTTCACGGGAATCGGTTCGTGAATCCGTCCGTTCGGTGGTGCATGGGATTCGGTCCAAGTCAGGACATCGTTGGAGAAGTCATCGAGAGCTTCCATGCAGCGGTAGGACAGCTGCATAACTTGGCGAAGGTTGAGCGAGACGAGGACCCCTTTGTCGTTGCGCGGGTTGTAGAGTTTTCGGAGGGTGTAGTCGATTTGTGAATTGCTGATGGAGAGTCCAAGGTGTTCTCCTGCAACCGATTCCATGGTGTGGCATTCGTCGAAGATCACGGCTTGGTAGTTCGGCAGGAAGCTACCTCCTTGGGCCCGTACGGCAAGATCGCTGAAGAACAGCGCGTGGTTGACTACGAGAATTCTGGCGTTGGCGATCCGTCGTCTGGCAGCGTAATAAAAGCACTTGTCGTACGTTCCGCATTTGCGTCCCAAGCAGTTCCCCGAATCGCTGGATATCTCATCCCACAACACGCCGCTTGGTCGAAACCCGAGACTCGATAAACTGCCGTCGGAAGTGTTATCGACCCAGCGTTTGATCTCTTCGAATTGATCGTAGTCTCGGTCTTCGGACAACAAGCTCGTGAGGCGGGAGCTGGCGACTTGTAATCGTCGACGAGAAAGGTAATTGCTGCGACCTTTGACCAGTACGGAGCTGAATTCGCGAGGGATCACTGCGTTGAGGAGCGGCAAGTCTTTCCCAATTAATTGTTCTTGCAAGCTGATCGTGTGTGTGCTGATGACCACTCGCCGGATCTTGTCGTCTTCGTCGTTGTCTGAAGATTTAGCGGATTGATCGGACGGGTTTTCTTGATCGTCCAAGCGGCCTTCATCGGCGGTGGCGTAAAGGATCGCCGGGACGAGGTACCCGAAGCTTTTTCCGACCCCAGTTCCGGCTTCGACGATCAAATGTTTTTTCGCGTCGAGGGCTTGGGTTACGGCTTGCGCCATTTGCAATTGTTCGCGGCGATGCTCGTAGTTTGCAATCCGCCTTGAAATGCTTCCGCCTGGTCCGAGAATGGACTCGAAATCCAATGCATTCATTCGGAAGTTCCAATTGCGAATTCAAGGAGAAAGCAGGGGTGGGATTTCGCGTGCTGGTCGAGAAGTGCGAGCAGTTCCGCGAATACATCGTAGAGGATAACGAAAATCCCCCTTTTTGTCCTTGGTTGGTTCAAGGATAAAAGGACGAAATTCCAGTTCGGAAGATGTATACTATTCAGTTCGTCGGTTTTGCTTTTTTACTGGCTTTCTAATCCATGCAAAACGGATCATTTTTAGATTTGGGATCCTCCCTCCTATGTCTGCACCTAAATCTGCAAACGCGTTGAGCAAGTCGCACCGTCGTACTTTTATTGCAAATTCGTTGCTCGTCGCTGGTGCGGTTCGTGCATCGAATGCACTAGGGGGAGCGGTTTACGCGCAGCCCAAGACACTGGCTTCGCGTGCACCTGTTGCGTTGAAGTTAGGGTTGGTGACGTATCAGTGGGGCAAGGACATGGCCTTAAAGGATCTGATCGCCACATGCGAACAGACCCAATTTGAAGGAGTGGAGTTGCGAAGTACGCATCGGCATGGTGTTGAACCATCCATGAGTGCCGAGGCTCGCAGAGAGGCTAAGAAGCTTTTTGCAGACAGTAAAGTTGTTTTGGTCGGACTCGGTAGCGCTTGCGAATACCATGCAGTCGACCAAGGGGTGGTCAAGAAGAACATTGAAGAGACGAAAGCGTTTCTGGATCTTTCGGCAGAGCTTGGGGGTAGTGGGGTGAAGGTTCGACCGAACGGGTTGCCGAAGGAGGTTCCGGTCGAGAAGACGTTGGAGCAAATCGGAGAGGCTCTGCATGGGCTCGGCGACTACGCAGCAAAGCTTGGACAACAAATACGGGTCGAGGTTCACGGAGCGGGAACGCAAGAGATTCCCAACATGCGCAAGATCATGGAAGTAGCGAATCATCCTTCGGTAGTTGTGTGTTGGAATTGCAATCCTACGGATCTTCAAGGTGCAGGCTTTGAGGCTAACTACGATGCGTTGTCGCCATGGATGGGGACAGTTCACATTCACGACTTGAGACCAGGTAAGGTCAATTATCCGTGGGATAAGCTTTTTGAGCGACTTCGTGTTTGCGAGGCGAAAGGGTTTACCGGTTGGTGTTTACTCGAAGACGGAGCGACCCCGAGCGACATACCAGCGGCGATGCGAGAGAACCACACCGTCTTCACGCAGATGAAGCGTTGATATGTTTCCAAAGAATCTTCAGCGTCCGAAACGATTTCTCGCCCAAGCATGCGAACCCTGCTGCAAAACCGTTTGGTTGCAATGGGTCGCAATTTGCATTTATGCGGCTGCAATCTTGCAATCGCTGATCATGAGCGATGTTATTGCGCAAGAGCCATCCGAGCCGTTAAACGCATCTGCGCCATCTGAGCCAGCGGGGGCATCCGCGGCGTCAGGAGAAGCCAGCGAGGACTTGGTAACGGAGGAAGGTCGAAAGTATTTCCTTGAGCGAGTCGAGCCGATTTTTCAGAAGCATTGTTATGGGTGTCATAGTCATGCGGCCAACAAGTCCAAGGGGGGATTGGTACTCGACTCGAAAGCGGGGTGGTTAAAGGGTGGTAGCGACGGAACATCGGTTGTTCCCTTCAAGCCGGAGGAGAGCTTATTGATTGCGGCGGTGCGATACGACGGCTACGAGATGCCGCCTGAGAAACCACTTTTGTCGGAGGATATCGCAATCTTAGAAGAGTGGGTGCGAATGGGTGCACCCGATCCTCGACAAGCTGATCCCGGCATAAGAGATCCCGGTATGTCAGGTCATCGCGAGTCAGATCCGAGTGCACTTTGGGCGCTTGAGCCGATCAAGGAGACTTCGGTACCGTCAGCGAGTCAGTTGCCATCGTCGGATTGGTGCCACGATCCAATCGATGCTTTTTTGTTGAGTCGATTGGTGAGCGAAGGCTTGGGGCCGGCAAGAGATACTGATCGCGCATCGTGGTTGCGTCGGGTCAGTATCGACTTGACGGGATTGCCACCGACGCTTGAGGAATTCAACACTTATTTGAAAGACGACTCGATCGAAGCGGACGAGAAGCTGGTCGATAGACTGCTGAGTTCTCCTTCGTTTGCTGAGCATTGGGGAAGGCATTGGCTTGATCTGGCATGTTATGCGGACTTAGCAGACATCCAGGGGGATGTATTGATCCGCGATGCATGGCGTTATCGCGATTACGTGATTGATTCGCTACGAGCGGATAAGCCCATGGATCGGTTTATTCACGAGCAGATTGCAGGTGATTTGCTGCCGTATGAATCGGTTGAGCAGCGTCGAGAGCAATTGATCGCTACGGGATTTCTGGCGATTGGACCTTGGACCTTACAGAACTACATCAAGAAGCAGCTAGATGCGGACGTTGTCGATCATCAGATCGATAAGATCGGCAAAGTTTTTCTTGGTCAAACGATCGCTTGTGCACGTTGCCATGACCACAAGTTTGATCCGATACCGACAGCCGATTATTACGCATTAGCGGGTATCTTTCATAGCACGAGAACAACTAGTTACGACGGTCCGGGGGTCTGGAGTCAGATTTCGCATGTCAGTTTGCCGACCGATCCGAGATCGGAATCTGAATACAAGAAGCTAGAAGAATCGCTCTCGGTTCGCAAATCGGAGTTATTACGTCAGTTGACCGAGCAAGAGTCTGCTGAATCGATTGAGCGGTATGGACGGTATGTTCGCGATGACCAAGCAAATGGGATCACGTTGCGCGAAGGGATCAGCGCGAATGAGGTGGGGGTTCGATACCATGTTTCTTGGCAAGCGGGTCCGTCGGTATGGTCGGATGCAAGCCAAGCTACGCAGGCCGATGATGGACTTTTGGTACAAGTACTCCGAAGCGATGATACCGTGCTGGCTTACTATGCGGCATCGCCGGGTGCTTGGAACGCCGGTGCGCAAGGAGTCGCGTTTGCACCGATGGCGTTTGGGTATACGGGAGATGGTACAGGACCGGTGCGATTGCATGTGACTTCGAATCGCTCGACGGGTCGGTTTGGTGGAGTGATCGATCGACTTCAAGTCCATCGCGATTCCGAATCAACCCCTGTGTTTGTTGATAACTTCGATGATACGCAGCGAGGAGAATTGCGAGGTAAGCAAGCGAACACGGGTAAGACGGTGTTAGCGAAGTGCATCTTGAAGCGATGGGATGGGATGGGGGTCAATCACAGCCATGCACTTGAAGTGGATGAGCAAGATATCGCGATACAGTTTTATAGTGCTGGACCGAGTCCTAAGGGTGGGCCTGTAGCTATGAAATTACGGCAAGAGATTGCGACCATCGATCAGACTCTCCAGTCGCGTCGACCGGACGGTCATCAAGCGATTGCGGTTCGAGACATAGAGAGTCCGAAAGACGGTCCGATTTACAAGCGAGGCGAGTTCGCTTCGCTCGGCCCGATAGTGCCGCGAGGATTTCTACGAGCGGTGCCCGTTTCATCGAAGGCGAGTGTTGCGGAGAATCAAAGCGGGCGGCTTGAGCTGGCACATTGGCTAACCGATTCTGAGAATCCGTTGACATCGCGGGTGTTGGTGAATCGCATTTGGAAAGAGCTATTTGGTCAGGGATTAGTCAGAACGGTCGACTACTTTGGTGTGCATGGCGAGCGGCCTACGCATCCGGAGTTGTTGGACTTCTTGGCTAAACAGTTTCGCGATGTCGATCATTGGTCCTTGAAGCAGACCATACGTCGGATGGTGCTTACAAGGGCTTATCGGATGTCGAGTATTTCGGTTGAGTCGCGGCGTGAGGATCCAGAGAATCGGTTAGTCAGTAGAATGCCACGTCGAAGGATGACCGCGGAATCCATTCGGGATACGATGCTATTGCTCAGTGGGGAGTTGGATTTCGCTCGTTCGGGGCCGTCGCTTGGACTGCACATCGATGGGAATATCAATGGGCTGGGTGGGAACGTCAATCCAGCGACATGGGGTGGGAAATTAGATCCGGTGGTGCGCAATCGCCGAACCGTGTATTTGCCTTTGAAGCGAGAGCGGCCCAGCGGGGAACTGGAGCTTTTGAGTGTCTTTGATTTCCCTCATCCGAATGACATCACGGGTCAGCGTCCGAACACCACGGTGCCGACCCAAGCATTGTTTTTAATGAATGCCCCGACGCTCAAGGAGAGAGCGCAGCAGATGGCTAAGTACTGGTTGTCCGAAGACTACGGGAGTCAAGAACAGCGGGTCAGTGCCGTCTTGCAAGCGGCTTGGGGACGCCCGCCGGAGGCGAGCGAAATTGAATGGACCATGCAATTCATGAAGGGATTCGAGGAAAGCTATAAAGAGAGCTATGGCGTGGAAGGTGGTCCAGAGATCGGCAAAGAAGCGTGGGTTCAATTCTGTCATAGCATCCTTAGTTCCAATGGGTTCTTGTTTTATGAGTAAGCCGACCTTGATGACTAAGCCAGCGGTGCAACTGCGACCAAGCGGTCGATCAGTGACGAGCAGAGGTTTGGATCGTTTGATTAGCAAGCGAGTGTTGCAGATCGCTACGCGTAGAGAATTTCTATGGCGGAGCGGATGTGGGTTTGGGGCATTGGCTATGCAGGTGATGCTACACGAGCAAGCAGTTCGCGGGATGGGTTTTGATCCCGAGATTGTCGGGGGGCTTGCAGCCGGACCATTAGCTCCGAAACAGACACATTTTCCGCCGAAAGCGAAGCGAGTTATTTTTCTTTTCATGTCGGGT
>CAIJIZ010000143.1 GCA_903820735.1 uncultured Pirellula sp. | reverse complement strand
CTGGGCCGCCAGCGGTGGTTGTGCCTGGGTAGATGCCACTATGTGCAGCCAACCACATTTCCGGCGTGATCTTGGCGTAGGTTGGCAAGTAAGGGGCTTTGTCCAGAGCCGGGTCCGCCGCGATCCACTTGAGGCTGTACGCGCCGCCGCTGTCCGTAAACGAATTGCTTGCCACTTCGCCCGTTATGCTGTCATCCTCAGTTCCTGCCATTCCGTCTGCGCCTACGTCGACACCTATTGCAGTGACCAGGAAGGTCGCATCCAGCGAGTCATCGGGATTGACGTACCAGGTGGTCTGGATATCGCCGTTGGCGAGGTTGTCAAGGTCGCCCGCACCGCCATCTGTCACGCTCCAGGGTTCGTGGCCTGAGCCTGAGTTGTCACCCAGCGTGTCGTCCAGTGTTCCGAAGACTTCGTCGACGCCTGGGTCTATCACGTGAGAGACCTGAAATTGAACCGTTGATCCGACCGTGAAATTTTTCGCAGAGATGATGGCTGTGCTGCCTGGCGCGTAATCGAGTAGGTCGCTGAAGACGCTCGGTGCGTAAGCCCCACCCGTCAAAACCACTCTTTCCTCAAACCTCTCGAACAGCAGGGCCCTGAGCTTTCCGCGTTTTGCGGCCTTGTCGAGGTGTTTCCGTAGGGCAGTCTTCTTAAACAATCTGGTGAACGGAAACATCAATTTCTCCTGTGGATGCAACGGCCGTTTTGTTAACAGGTTCGAGAACCCGAGCGCCAACGATCGTTAGCCTTCCTCGGTGAGTCTGAGTTTTCATATTCGCGTAGCATGCCGTTCGTAGCTATCGAGGGAAATTCCAATGCATCATGGAAGATTCAACCATGCTCAAACATGCAGGGACGATCGAAGAACACAACGGCGAAGATGATTCGACGCAATGGATCGATGCTCGATGCTCGATCCTTCAAGCGTGAGCTTCAGGAAGAGGCTCTGCGAAACAGATAGATAACGATACGTTTGAGAGCAACCTGAGCCGGTGTTTGGCAATGATCAAAATTATGTCAGCGGATGACGACGTTGCCTTAGTGGATGATCCATTGCAGGATTCGTGATCGATGGACCAATTGCTTCATGGTGTGGCCCGCCATCGTCGGTTATCGTTAACTCAGGTAAATGCCCGTTTCTTGTAAGGTACATCTAAAGTATCGCTTAGGAGAGTGTGATGGTGTGCCACTTCCGGTTGAAGCAAATCAAGCTACCGCACGCCGCTGGTAAATCCCGACAAAGCAACCACGATGATTCATGCGTGTTCACGGAGAAATCGTATCTGGGACATCGTGCATCGGACATCGCGCACAGAAGAGCTTGAGACTGGGCCAGGGCTTGCAAATCGAGAAAAAGCTGCGTGAAAACGCAAACAAGCCGACGTTTTGAAGCGTCGGCTTGTAGTTGTTCGAGTTCGATTATTCTCAGAGCGAAATGCCTTACTGAATATGGCTAGGCAAACTCCACCCTAGCTCGTCGGAAATTTTCGGGATATCACCCGAGGCTTATCCCCCAGAGATTCTCTGAGGAATTGCGTCCATTCGAGTGACTCTCCGAAATCCGAGGTGTAAGGGAAAGGCTGGGATCTAGGAACTAAGCCTTGAGCTTGCGTCGAGCGCGGTAAGCCATACCCAATGCACCAAGGCCGAAGATCGCCATCGAGGTCGGCTCGGGGACTGCGCTAGGGGGAAATTCTCCGCTGAACGTTGCGGTCCCAGAAAAGCCCATAAATACCAGATCTCCTGCCGTTGTCGTGAAGATCTCTTCTTCGGAGGCGTCTAGAGCACCTGTTACGGTCACGTTGCCCGATAAGCTCGGCAGAGGACCCAGAGTACCTATTCCTTTTAAGTTATTGGCGTCGGGCGAGTAACCAAATCCCCCGTAACCCATCCCGGCCCCGTATAGACTTGACGCGTCAGCTAAAAAAATCCCAAAGTTCGCGGTGGTTATCTGGAATGGAGCAAACCCATCAATCGTCATGGTACTGACGGCTGTTTGGGACAGTACGGGGAGGGTAAACACCGTTCCGAGGACAAAGTTAGAAGGATCGGCATCGGCCGTGAGTGTATAGTTGGCACCCGTGAAAGAAACCCCATTTAACGTGCCGTCGATCGTACCACCGCTAAGGGTGTAAGTAACGATCCCCGCGTGAGCCGAAGAAACCATCAGAAAACAACTAAAAAGAAAGACGAAAGCAAACGAAGTCCCATGATACAAACTCCAGTAAAAAAAGGTTCGAAATGAACTACCTGCAAAATTCAAAAGTAAAGACGCGTGAACGTAATCCCGATCGGCTCCTATACCGATCTCGCAAATGCCAACCTTTCGGTGCAAATCCATCGATCCAAGTTAACCGTCAGACACTTCCATGGGGCTAACGCAAGAGAACTCGTCTGCGGCCAACCACGCCTCGCACGGATGGTTGCAAACAATTTCCTCATTACCAAGAATGCAGAAAGAGCTCAGAACGGTTCCCGATACATTGGTCAAATCGATTTTTCCGTCTGTACTAACCTAGCAATCTCCGTCGACTTTGGCGCATTCCGGCCAAAAATGCTGGTTCGAGCCAAGGGAGATCACAACAGCACATTTTTGCTGTAAGGCTATGTTCAGCATGGACTTGCATTCCGGAAAATGGAAGCGTAAATCGAACGCGCCTCCATTAAGTGGCTACGCAGAAGTGGCTACGCAGAAGTGGCTACTCAGAAGTGGCTACTCAGGAAAATATTTCCATGACGATTGCGATTTGGGTCAATCCTCGCGCTCGGCTGATCCCGGATACGAGCCGTTAATTCTGGGCCGTGCCAACTGCTTCGAAACTCCAGAGAGTGTTTCATACATCCCATGTGCGCAGCGTCTCGAAAGCTTTTCTCTAGGATGTGTTGCAGCGCCTCAACGACGCTGCAACGGGAGGTTGAACTCTTACTCGAGCCTTCGGCATCTAGCGGGTAAAGCTCGGAACGGTGCTTGTTGGCTTATCGCGGACGGCCCACCCAATCTTGGGCCGCACCGCAAACGTATCTTGATCCTGAGTGAATGAAGTAAAACCGGCCACGAAATCCATGTTATAGTTGGTACCCATGTATTTCCATACAAACGGAACCGTCGAAAGTCCCGTAGGCAAATCTCTGGTGGTTATGGGACGGTATCCATATCTACCGTCCCCCGTGATGTTCGTATTCCTTTGCATTCCTTCCTCTGTGGATAAGTAAGGAATGAAATCGATAATCCAACCGTCAATATATGGTCCACCGCTACTATTGTTGAATTTGTAGATGTCTCGCCAAAAAGACGGATCACCTCGCCCTTTGGAATGGGCTGCTATCGTTTCCAATTGGGGGAGAATTCGCTCGGTCCACCACTTCAACCCGAACGCATCGCCAAGTGTTTCGGTTTTTTTCGCAAGTTGCGCCCAGTCTTCGTACGTTCCCTCCAAACGAATTTCGGGAATTCCGCACCTCGTTACAACAACATATTCAAAGTAGGATTTCATCGCATCCATCAAAACAACCTCACCAGCGGCTTTTTCAATAACACCCGTCGTAGAGAAATTTGAGACGATTAACTCGTGGTTGGTCTCCCCGATCTCCCCTCGGATGTGTGATGAGAATTCGTCGAATACATTCTCCCAAGGATTCTCAGGTGATCCCTTGAAGAAATCATCGCGTATGACCTTCAATTCTTTTTTGCCCTGATGGGAAACGAAATGGCTCCGCATCTCTTCGGCATTCTCGTTTACGTGATTCGCGAATCCTTGCGCGATCAGAAGCCAGATCATGTCCGGCGACAATACAAACGGTCGATGGTCAAAGAAAGCAGCATGGAGTGCGGAAAAGAATGCATGGTAGTCCGCGCGAATGACAGCTCCCGAATATTCCGAGCATGCCTCAACAGGACTGTGAAGAAGGTGTTCAATCGCTGACTTGGGAGTTGACTCTCCGAGCAATCGATTCGGCCGTACTAGGTCGGCATTGCATTCGATGATGGTGGTCACTTCATTCTCCTTTTCGATGAAAACTACTGTGCGGAAAATAACTTTACGAATCAAGGGGCGGAACGGATTGATTCTCCAGTGTGAATCCAACCGTCGTCCGATTTGTTTGCTAGGACATTAATACACATTTCGGGATATTGATGTCCTAAGACTCCTGTTTCGTTGACCGTATTGGGACCGCATTAAAGTTGGCATACTCGTTCCAAAACCAAGTAGGCTCAACTATACGAACAACCAATCCGATCGCTCAGTAGTTTATGCTAAACACTAATTTTCGCAACTACCAAGACGCGACCAGATGTTTACACGAACCATCGAATGCATATTAACCTATCGCATGGAAAGCTATCGCATAGGGAAATGCGCTGATTGTCGAATGCTATCACTTGGCTTTGAGCTTGATCTTGGGTTGTGGAATGGAACTAGGAATTGATGGCTGTACCGGAACTTGCTAGGCTAGTGATCAAGATTCCGTCCGAACCTGCAGTGAAGACGTTGAACGTCTCGACCGTACAGCAAATGGGCTTCGGCGTTAGACTGTGAAACGGTTATTGAGGAATGATGGAGTGTAAGGTTACAGGCCTGTGGCTTTTGTCTTTCTCGTACTCGTACTCAATGAAATGGTACTCGTACTCGAAGAAAGCAATGGACTCTGGGACGTCGCATTCGAGTACGATTACGAGCACCGTATTGCTGAGCACGAGAAATCCAGATTTTCCAACCACAGAATTACCTGAAGAACCTGAATTGGGCTTTATAAATAAGCTCACGGAGTCTTGAAGCGTTTTTCCTTTTTACAACTCACCATCGGGAATTCCGTGTGAACAACAATCCAGTGTCCAGGAACAACCTGTTCCGCTCGATAACAGCCTACGGCAGCGGATGCTGGAAGAGCATGATCGTTACCGATTTAGCCTACAAGCTTCTTGCGATGGTGGTTCTTACACCTTTGCTGACGATCTTGCTGCAGGGGTTGTTGGTGGTGCGTGGCAACCGTGTTTTATCCGATATTGATATTGCTAAGTTTTTCATCGGTCCACTTGGTTGGCTCTGCGCGATAGTCATCGGCGCCGTATGGCTTGGAATCCTAGCTTTGGAGCAAGCTTCGTTGCTTGCTATCCTTGCGGCGAAATCGCAGGGAAAGCAAATCAGTCCTCTAGGTGCGTTGTCATACGCGCTGAACCAAACCGTATGCGTGGTTCGAGTTGCGGGCCGATTGACTGCTGTTTCCCTGTTGATCGCTGCTCCGTTTCTATTAGTGGCAGGTTCGATCTACTTTTTTGTTCTTAGTGAGTATGACATCAATTACTATCTCGACGAACGTCCGTTGGTATTTCGTATCGTGGTGGGCATAGCGGTTATTCTTGGGGCGGGGCTACTGACCCTTTTGCTGCGGTTTTATTCGGGTTGGTTTCTCGCGTTGCCCTTGGTTCTATTCGATCGTGTCGCAACTTCGGTGGCTTTGCAGGAAAGTCGGAAGATGATCGCCGGGAAGCGTCTTCTTGTGTTGCGATGGATAGTCATTTGGTTGGTGATTGGGATCATTGCGAACGCTATCGCAACATTCTTCCTGGGAATGCTAGGGCGTTGGCTCATTCCAAGCACACTTGGGTCCCTAGCCGTGTTGGCAGGGCGTGTTGGATTGATGCTAATAGCGTTGGGTGTTGTCAGCCTTATTCTCAATTTGATTGGGGCATTAGGCTTCGCGCTAATGTTATTTCATACGTATCAGAAACTACATCCAGATGCAGAAAATTCGCTACAGAAGGCTCCGCTATTGAACATGCGGCATCGCTTTCCAATACTGAGTCTAGATCGCACCTGGACAACGGTCTTGTGCTTGATTGCATTGCTTACAGCATCCTGGATTGGAGTGAGCGCAATCAGCCGTTTGCGATGGAAAGACGACGTGAAGATCATGGCCCATCGTGGGGCTTCGAAAGCTGCACCTGAAAATAGTTTGGCTGCAGTGCGATTGGCTATCGAGGCGGGCAGCGATTGGGTTGAGATTGACGTTCAGGAGACCGCCGATGGCGAAGTGGTTGTCATCCACGACAGCGATTTCATGAAGTTAGCTAGAAACAAAACCAAGGTTTGGGACGCTCGATTGCCCGATCTGAATGACATCGACATCGGTGGTTCCTTCGGTCCTCCGTTTGAGAACGAACGTGTGCCGAAGCTCTCCGAAGTACTGCAGTTGTGCCAAGGCAAGACTGGGGTTCTGATCGAACTTAAGTACTACGGCCACGACCAAGATTTGGAGCAAAGGGTAGTGGACATTGTAGAAAAATACGGGATGTCGAATGAGGTTATGGTCATGTCGCTGAAACCTGAGGGGGTTAGGAAGATCAAGCGACTGCGACCGAACTGGAAATGCGGCCTACTTCTATCTGTCTCGGTGGGCAACATTCAGAAAATAGAAGCAGACTTTTTGGCCGTCAACGCACGATTTGCTACGCGAAGCCTTATCAACAAGTTGCACCATGCAAACAAGGAGATTTATGTTTGGACGGTCGATGATCCGGTAAGCATGTCATCGCTCATGAATCGAGGGGTCGATGGCGTGATCACCAATCTGCCGGAGGTTGGGAGGAATGTGCTGACCCAACGCGCTAACATGAGCAGCACCGATCGACTATTAACGGAAATCGCAGCCTTGCTTGGAAAGCCTCCAGCCTATGAGGAGCAATAGCTGTTCGTTCAATTAATAAGATCAGCATGACAGACGCCTACGCTATTGATGCTGGTCCAAAAAAACCGCTCGCTTTTATCGTACTCGTACTCAATTAAATGGTACTCGTACTCGAAGAAAGCAATAGGAATCAGTCGCGTCGAGTACGAGTACGATTACGAGTACCGCGATGCTGAGTCGGCAATACTAGAAGATGCTTTAGGTACGCTAAGCCGCGTCGCAAATGAGTGGTAAGTTCCCAATTGCAAGATCTCGTGGTATCTGTTTCGAGCAACATCCATGAAGCGTTGCCAAAATCGCATTGGATTGTTTTCTGGAGAAAGCGATAAATTCGAACGAGTCTATCTTCGGATTGTTAGAACGTTTTGCGTACAAATCATGCGGAAGCTCCATGAAATCCAGATTCGGAGCTTAGGAATGAAACCTTTGAAAGACAATATCGTAGTAGCTTCCCTTTCCTGGGGAGCCAGCAAACTTGAAGCGAGAGATTTCTCGAAACCCATTGTCTGCCATAAAATCTTGGATATCCTCAAGTTGACAGCAACCTTCATAAGACTCAAAGTCGGGGACCTCCGTCTTGATGTATTCAAAATGCTGAAGGATCGGACCGCATCCTCGTAGGACAAGCAGCTCGGAACCCTGGGTGTCCATAACCAAGGCTTGGTATTTGCCCGCATCGATACTTCGGTTCTTGAGCAGCGTCGCCAACGTTGTGCTGTTCAAGACTATGCTGGTGACGTAAGCCACACTAGGCCAAATATCTTTGTGTTTTTTCAGTTCGAATACGGACGAAGATAGACCGTCATTGTTGGAAATGTGAAACGTATACTCTTGTTCGTCCACATCTGTGACCAGTGCTTGTAAGGCAACTTGTTTGTCAAATCCGCGTAGGTTGTCCTTAAGTCGTTGGAAGACCTCTGGAATGGGTTCAATCCAGACTACATCCAGTGAATATCTTCGATACATGAAGCGTTCTTGCCCGGTATTCGCTCCCACATGCACGACCCCAGTGACTTGCTTTAAGAATCAATTAGGACTTCCCCCAAAAGCGTTCTTGATCAATAGGCGAAGTGACTGAAAGCTGTTGATCAATTTGCACTCCGGAGTGGAAAAAACGACATTCGATGTCTCTTTGTTCGAGAAGAGCCGGCAATCGCCCTCCGTTTTTTAAACGCAGTAGACCAGGTTCGTGTTTATGTATACCGCATTCTAACCGATCTGCACGAAACGGTCGGGGCATGCTTCTTTTCGAGTTCGAGTACCATTTCATTGAGTACGAGTACAAGTCCGATAAAAGGTAACGGCCTGTAACCTTTCTCTCCACAATTCCTCAATACCCAGTATTAATGAAACGGTTTCAATGTGTGGAATGCTCTGCGCGATCTTGTATCTGCCATACATTTTTTGGAACGGCCCGTTGCCGAGTTTCGTAATCGGCTAGGGGTACAAAGATGACTGAGGCATAACGGTGTGTAATCTGCTGGATCATACCGAAGCTATGATGCCATCGACCACGGTCATCCGGTTTGAAGACTGGTCCGGTGTTATGAATCAATAGTTTTATTAGGGGACCGTGATTGATACCATCGTATCCATGATTTCCTGAGTGAAATAGCAGCTGGAATGAGAGCTGCGATTCTGAATGTCCATGACCAGATTAACCCGAAATACCAACTCGAGCGACCTAACTGTTTTTCATATGATGATGTGGACATAGTCGGCAAAATTACTAAGAGAACCGCAAGAACGCCGAACAGTATGATTAGTGAAGTAAAGCTTTGAAGTATTTGCCCCTTGGTGATTGGAGTCGTGAACCTCTTTTTGAGATGTTCGCGTTCGCGAGTATTCATCAGAATCGCAGGGCTCAACAGAAACATCGGCTCGGTTATCCGATGATCTCACTTAATTTGCGAATCAATCGTTCTTCTTCCGCCTTTTGGTTTAGAAACCAGTCCGTCGACCAAATCCTATGAAGTTTCCAGCCTCGGCCCTTGATGATTTCCTCTCGCAAGCGATCTCGGTCGCGCGCGGATTTCGAAGAATGGTAAGTCGCTCCATCACATTCGATTCCCAGAAGGTACGATCGATCGCCATCCCGGCGTCGTACACCAAGGTCGATGTAGTATCCAGCTACTCCAACTTGAAAGACCGCTTCAAGTCCCGCAGATTCGATGACTCGCGCTACCGACTCTTCAAATGGCGACCCCGGCTCTCGACCTGACTCTGACCCTATCTCTCGCATCATCCCGTTCATTGCGTATTCCAGGAAATCTCGATAGGCATTGACCCCTCGACTCTTATCCGGACCGCCATGAATATCGCTTGGTAACAACGATGAAAAGACTTCCATTCTCTTCCTCGCTCGCGTCACCATCACGTTGAGGCGACGCCACCCCATAGCCGAATTAATCGGTCCAAATCGCTGAAAGACTTTTCCACTACTTGGGTCGCGTCCATACGTGTAGGAAATAAAGATGACGTCCCGCTCATCCCCTTGGATGTTCTCAAGGTTCTTTACGAAAAAGCCATCGTCTCCTTCTCGCATCTGTGCGTATAAAGTTGCAAACTCTGGATCCGAACTACACGCTTTGGCAACCAGTCCATCGATTAGTTCCGACTGCTTTTGATTGAACGCAGCTACACCCAGCGATTCACCCGTGAGTTGTTTGGCATGCTCGATGATCCGCTCGACGATCCGTTGCGCCTCCCGCAAATTCTCTCCCTTAACGCATGTTGCATCCGATACTTGATGGTGTACGACCCCCAAACCACCAAGCGTGTCGCATGGCGAAGGGAAAACCACAAGATCCTCATCATAGAACTTCACATTCGAAAATTGAAT
>CAIJIZ010000142.1 GCA_903820735.1 uncultured Pirellula sp. | reverse complement strand
TTGACTAACGAACGGCCTGACGAAGTTTCCGCATCGACTTCGTTCCTGAGCGATCCTAATTCTCCTTGTGAAATTCCAGGGACTTGGTTCCCGGGTGCCATGGATGCACGCAGTTACGAGGATCAATCAGAAGTGAGGAGCTTTACTACAGATGTTCTGACTGAATCAGTGGAATGGACTGGGCGAATTCGAGCGGATTTGTTTCTCTCCTCTACCGCACAGGATACGGACTTGATCGTACGAGTCTGTGATGTTTATCCGGATGGGCGTTCCATCTTGTTGGTGGAGTACCCACATCGAGTTAGGTATCGAGAAGGCTTTGATAAAGAAGTTTTCATGACCCCTGAGGAAATTGTGCCGGTATCTTTCGATGTGGGTTGGATCAGCCAGATTTTCAATTCTGGGCATCGAATTCGCGTGACGATTTCCTCTACTGGTGCACCCCTTTACGAACCGAACCCTCAGACGGGCGGTCCACAAACCAAGATTTTTCCCTCCGATGCAAAAGCGGCTACGAATACGATTCATCACGATCGCTTGGGTGCATCGAGGATCCTCGCTCCGGTTCGGCCTTAACGCTTGGATCCAAATGAGTTGATTCGTTCTTGGTGATCTGGTGGATTCCTCTATTGGGTTTTGGGGATACTCTCGATATACGACCGCCTCTTCTGACCCTATTAATTAGGGTGTGCTTACATCGGTTGTCGAACGCCCAGGCAATACCTTTGCGCTGACGTGCTTTTCTTTTTGTAGAACGAGACAAACCGCTTGATCATCCGCTCAACGGCAATGTAGCCCGCCAGGATCGTTACGTCCTTTCCCCACATTTCTACTCCAAGATAGAAGTCGAAAATGCTTCAAACCATTTTGATCGTCTTACTGATTCTCTTTCTTCTCGGAGGCATTGGAACCCTTCCAAGTTGGCCCCATAGCCGAAGCTGGGGCTACGGTCCAAGTGGAGGACTTAGTCTATTAAGCGTCGTAATATTGGTCTTCCTCATTCTGTTAATTACTGGACGGATCTAGGAACAATTCAAAATGATTTATCGCGATTGGCACAAGCTCGTAGCCCTAAATGCTCTTGGGCTTACCCTCGTTCTGGGTTGCGACCAGAAACTATCGGAAACGAATCTCCCAAAGGGGACGCCGAAAATGGTTACTGTAGGCGACGTGAAAAAGGATGTAACCGCCGCGGTTAACACGACCTCTGCCTATTCCAAACAGGAAAATGACAGGATCCTAGCGGAAATGAGGGCCAAAATGGAGATCATGGACGAGAACATAAAAGAATTACGCCTCAAGGGGAAGGGACTTGCAAGCGATGCAAAGGCCACTTGGGATACGAAAATGGCCACCCTTGATGAAAAGAGGAAAATGGCAAATGCGCAACTCGAAGAGATTGGGAAATCAAGCTCCAGAGCTTGGGTTGATGTGGAGAAAGGCGCGAAGTCAGCTTGGCAAGAACTAAATCAAGCATTTCAAGATGCGTTGAACGAGTTCTGAAACGCGTGATCTCACGCTTCTGCAAATCATGGGTGATTGAATCACCCTAAACCCTTGTCCTTTCGAGAATTACTCGAAAGCCCTGCAGGATCAAATAGGTTTTACGTTCTCAAGTTCATCAAGGTAAAGGATTGCTTCATGCCTCTTTTGATTCCGAAAAGTCCAAGTTCCGGCCAGACAGGCAAAACATTCTGCAACGTCACTACAAAGTCCGATTCCGAGTGGAAGTCAAAATCAGCTCGGATTGCAAACCAGTGGACGAGTGACGAACGTGCTGAACGTCGACGCCAAAGCATTGCAAAACGCGAATGGCTTGTAGAAATCATTTTCAATTCTTCACGCGACCAGGAGTAGATCGTCATGTTTGTTCTAGAAAACAAGTCAGCTAAACAGCTATTCAATCATGGGATTTTGACAACCTTCGGCAAACTCGATGCGATTGATATCGAAGAGATCGATGGTTGCGAAGATCAGCTGATCCCGATACTCATCATGCGATACGGCTGGAGCAGCGCCGTTGCAAGAAGCAAGGTTGAACAGTTTATGGGACGACTATCAAGATCCTCTCAGTGATCGTCGCGACATTTCCAAACTCGCAGGCAATTTGCGGATTGGGGGACGTGCGCTTGCAGAAGTTCCTGTAGTGAATTGCATTTGTTTCGGATTGCATCGCACGAAAGCTCCAAAGCTGGTACATTCAGGGAATAACCACAGTCTTACGCGAAAACGATTGGTCCAAGTCTCGTCGATACTCCATCTATAGCTCAATCCGCAGACTGCAATCTTCATCATCCCATCGTCGGACTTGTAGCTTCCGCCGGGGGATTGGATGCATTTAGAAGATTCTTTTCCACGATGCCAGCAGACAGCGGCATGGCTTTCGTGCTGATCCCACATCTGAATCCATCACACGAAAGTATGATGGTCAACTTGCTTAGCAAATGCACAACGATGCCGGTCATTGAAGCTGAGCAGGGAATGGTAGTTGAGGTCAATTGTCTGTATATCATCCCGCCCAACTACTTTCTCGCTATTCGCAATGGCAAGTTGCAACTGAGCGATTCGCCTTCTGATCTCGGTGGGCAAACATCTATCGATTTCTTTCTTCGCTCCTTAGCGGACGATCAATCACAACGTGCGATTGGAATCGTCCTTTCGGGGACTGGCAGTCACGGCTCGCTTGGTATCCGCCAGATAAAGACCTCGGGCGGCATGGTGATGGCTCAGCGCCCCGATACCGCTGAGTATGATCAAATGCCGCTCAATGCCATCAAGACAGGAATTGTCGATTTCGTGTTAGCTCCGGAGCAAATGCCGGAAGCATTGATTAATTACTGGGTGCGATCTTCGGTGAGCTCCGATGTGGAACGACTGGAACAGTCCGAAGGCTCCTCTGAAATCATCGCACAGATCTTTGGGATATTGCAAAAGCAGGAGCGCTACGACTTTCGCGTTTATCGTAAGCCCATGGTTATGCGTCGTATCCAACGGCGAATGGGTATCGTCGGTGTCGACTCTCTACCCACGTATCTTTTGTTCCTTCAGGAGAGGCCGGAAGAGGCGACAGCGTTGTTCAAGGATTTACTGATCAACGTAACCGCATTTTTTCGAGATCCGGAGGCCTATCGATTTCTCGAAAAGGAAGTTCTACCCTCGCTAATCGCAACCCATGATAGCGATTTGCCAGTCAGAGTATGGATTGCTGGATGCTCAACCGGAGAAGAAGCCTATTCCCTTGCAATCGTTTTGCGTGAAGCCATCGCCCGAGCGAAGTCATCTCTGGAGATTCAGCTGTTTGCCAGTGACATCGATGTCGATGCATTGGAAATTGCACGCAGTGGAGTCTATCCAGCTAGTATCGCTTCAGATGTGTCTGCTGGACGACTAGAGAAGTTTTTCGCAAAGCCCGACGATGATCATTATCAGATCAACAAGGATATCAGGGACTCTGTCGTGTTCTCCCATCAGAACCTCATCGGGGATCCTCCGTTCTCAAAATTGGATTTGATCTCCTGCAGAAATTTGCTGATTTATTTTGAACAAGAAGTGCAAAAGAACGTCATTTCACTCTTTCACTTTGCACTTACGGCGGGTGGTACCCTGTTCCTGGGGCCTTCGGAAACCATTGGTCGGCGTGATGATCTGTTTGAAACGATCTCCAAGAAATGGCGAGTGTATCGCCGAAGCGAGACTGGAAAGAGGGAATTGATCAATTTACCCATGAGGAAATCAACCGATTCGTTCAGTAACCTCAGGGCGAATTCTCCTCTCGCGTTGCACCGCAAACGCTTGAAGGACATCACCGAACAACTAATTCTCTCGGACCATTCCCCAGCCGCGGCTTTGTGCAATCACGCACTAGAAGTGCTCTATGTTACGGGTCCGTTGGGCGATTATCTGGAGTTCCCCAGAGGCGAATTGACCAAAGATCTTCTGTTGATGGCCAGACCAGGCTTGCGTACAAAGCTGCGGACTACCTGCCGATCTGCTATGCGGGAGGGGAAGACGATCACTGTAGCCGATGTGAGGGTAAATCGAGGCGGGCACTACTTTAAATGCGCATTAACCGCCCGGCCACTTTTTGAACCAAAAGAAGTTGCGGGCCTGCTGCTGGTGTTGTTTCATAGTCAAGAATCCGCCCCGGAAATCATTCCAAGTCCGGACGCAGCCAGCGGTACTTCGGTCGAAGATGCGATGACATCGCCCGATTCTCAATTAGACATGCAACTCGAGATTGAGCTCAACTCAATGAGCGAAGAGTTGCACAGTACGATTGAGGAAATGGAAAGTTCGAACGAGGAACTAAAGTCCTCGAACGAAGAGATAATGTCGGTCAATGAAGAACTCCAATCGGTCAACGAGGA
>CAIJIZ010000141.1 GCA_903820735.1 uncultured Pirellula sp. | reverse complement strand
TCTGGGGGAGACTTGAATTCGGCCATGTGAAACTCCTTGATTTGGAGAATCATAGCGCAATTCTAAAAATTATCCAACACCATTAAATCAACAAGCCCTGACGGTTCGGGTTACCATTAATACAGTCCTTCTTGTCGGTTCGAGGACCATCTTAACAAGATCTCTACGTGCGATTACGCGAGAGCGGTTGCTTGCTGCAACCGCTCTCATTCATTTTCGACGGGCTCTTAGCCTAGGCCCTCATCTTGGGCACGCGGATCGTCGCTTGATAAGCGACGTTCTACGCGGTTCCTACGCTAAGTTGTCCTTGCGATCTGGAGTTGCGCCGGTGCCGAGGAAGTCGATCAGTAGATCGTTCGAGCTTGCGAAGAACCAATCTTGATTGAGTCCACCGGTCAGCGAGTCGATGTCCGCATCAGCGAATACGGTATCGGTAATCGCATCTGAAGGGCTGCTATTGAGGAACGTATCACCGTTAGCTCGCGTGCCAGTTCCGTTACCCCAAATGTTGGCCGTTCGCTGTGCAAACGTTCGCGTAGAGATCCATTCAGCATAGATGCTAAACAACGCTTGTCGGTTGGTATCGAAGCTTGTTGTTCCTGAAATCAGCAGATCGTCTCCACCGACGCCTGAAAGGGTATCCGCCCCTGTTCCACCGAAGAGGAGGTCGCGTTGGGAACCACCGGTCAAGGTGTCGTTTCCACCACGTCCAACCAAGATCGTCGATTTCGCTGCCTGACCCGTCAGCACGTCATTCCCTGCTCCGCCTGTGACCATTTGAATGTTGGTCAGTGCTCCGGTAATGGCGGTTGCATTCGCTGCCGTCGTTACTGCGAGGTTGACCGTTACGCCCGTAGTCCATTGTGCATAGCTTATGGAGTTAAGCCCGGTTCCAACACCGGCATTGATGGCACCTGGTACGGAACCGGCAGGAAGGATTTCGAAGGCGTCAGCCCCGGTACCGCCAGTTAAATTATTCATGCCAGAGAAAGCGAGGGTCGCAGCTGGGATAGCGAGCGTTCCACCACCGGCGGCGTCGATGGTCCATTGAGACACATCGGTACCGGTAAGAGCCGGGCCGGTCAAGGTATCTGCACCGATTCCTCCGACGATCCCTTTGATACCGCTATAGACGATCGTGCTTACCACGATTTCTCCGGCATTCGTCAATGCCCAAGCTGTCGTCGTGTTATTGACGCGCGTCACTTGGGTGCCAGCAACGCTGTTACCAAGGATTCTTTCGACACCTGTGTAACCGCCAAGGGTGCCAGGCACACTACTTGTCGTTGCGTCGAGTCGGAAATCCAAGGCTGTTGTTTTTGCGGACAAGTCCAACGTGTCGATAACGCCAGTAGCTGTTCCGCCCGTTAGCGTTCGAGACAAGCTTCCGCTGTTCGTGAAGGTAAATGCATCTACAGCAGTTCCACCGGTGAGGCTCTCGAAACCGCTGAAGCTTACCGAGCTCGTTGCTGGGCTTGTTAGAGTCCCTGCATTCGCACCATTGATCAGCCAGTTCGTTGCGCTGTTTGCCCCAATTAAAACGTCGATGATCGAAGCGCTGTTCCCGCCGATAAACGATTCAATCCCGCCGATACCGCCGGTAGAAGTGGCGGTATTGGTTTGAAGATTGATGGTGTGAGCCAATGTCTTGGCCGAGAGGTTCAACGTGTCGGAACCTTCTCCCCCAAGAACCGTGCCTGTCACTTTACCGTTGACTCCCAGCACAAATTGGTCGTCTCCAGATCCTCCTTGAATCGACTCAATCGCTAGGTACGAGAATGCAGTGTTAAGCGTCCCAATCCCTGTGCCTGTGAGATTCCAGGAGTTGGCGCCCGCAAGTGTTCGAACCGTATCTGTTCCTGCACCACCATCAAACGAAGCCGACACACCGGCTGGGGTGGCAGCAAGTACGGTCATCACGTCATTTCCAAGGCCACCGATTGGCTTGACGCTCTCCACTCGTACGAACTGTACATCGGCAGTGTTGAGCACGATGCGGCTTGAGTCGAGCGAAAAAGCGTCATCAACTGCGCGACCGACAATCTGCAGAGTGTCGGTACCAGCAAGGCCATCGACGACCAAGTTGCCGGTTGCACTGAAAGCCGCAGCGGTGTTGATCTTGATGCTCCAAGTGTGAACTACTCCATCACCCAGGTAAGTTGCGATAATCGTGTCATTACCTGCTGTGCCATTGACGGTTACACCTTCGGGAATGTCGGTTACGCTGATCGTGAACTGCTTTTCGGTGAACAAGCCACCTTGGTCGGTGGATCGCACGCGAACGGTGTAGCTTGATTTGGTTTCGAAATCGAAGCTGCTTGTTGCACGCAGGTTGCTGCCGTCAATGTTGAAGGCAGTGTTGTCGGTATCACCCGATCCGGCCACTAGCGAATAGGTGAAGGTATTCCCGCTATCGACGTCGCTCGTCGATAGAGTTCCCACCACAGCGTTCGCTCCAGCATTCTCGGCGATACTGCTTGACGAGATAGCGATATTCGAAGGAGCTTCGTTGACGTTCTCGACGGTGATCGTGAACTGCTTTTCGGTGAACAAACCACCTTGGTCGGTGGATCGCACGCGAACGGTGTAGCTTGATTTGGTTTCGAAATCGAAGCTATTTGTTGCACGCAGGTTGCTGCCGTCAATGTTGAAGGCCGCGTTGTCGGCATCACCGGTCCCTGCGACGAGGGAATAGGTGAATGTGTTTCCGCTGTCGACATCGGTGGTCGATAGGGAGCCGACGACTGTGTTTGCAGGTGCGTTCTCAGCGATCGTGTTAGCGGAAAGCGAGATATCCGAAGGAGCTTCGTTCACGTTCTCGACGGTGATCGTGAACTGCTTTTCGGTAGACAAGCCATCTTGATCGGTCGACCTGATGCGAACGGTGTAG
>CAIJIZ010000140.1 GCA_903820735.1 uncultured Pirellula sp. | reverse complement strand
CTCTGCAATTCCTCTCCAACTCCCGCCTCATTTCCGGTAGCTTCAAAATCGACTACAGCAATAGGCTCGAGAAAACGTGTGCCCGGTGCGCTACTGGTCAACGCTGCTGCATACCAAGCAAGATCCTGCTTGAAGCTTTCAGCCCATGCGTTCGCGTCGCGAGCTGTACTGGCTCGCTCTCCCGCCGGAACAGCGGTGATAATAGGGACGCAAACAGACCCTTCGGTCAACGCGGCTAACTGCACGTGGATCGCACTGCGCAATTGATCTCGCCTCGCTACCAATAGCTTAATCGGTGCCAAGCTAAGCGTTTCTTTGGCGATGGCCGCCGCAGCAGCGTCTTCATCGGTATAGCCCGGCGTATCGAGAAGCATGTACGGTTGCCTGAAATCTAACATGCGACCACTCGGACATGCGACGTAGAGCTCACGCTGTGTGTCGAGCACTTCGGGTGCCATCGGGCCAATCCAATGCAGTTTCGTGGTCGCTTCCTTCGCAAGCACACCGCTGGGTAGGATCTGCGAAATCGCTGGATCAAGTATGCATTGCCGTGCCACCCAAGTCTTTCCCTGCCCTTTCGCACCGATGATTCCAATACAAGGCAAGGAGACTCCTCGGTCATGCAGGATGTCTTCTGCTGCCGCACGATACTCCTGACACAAATGTCGTATCTGCGCTCGTGCAGCATGCGATCCGAGCAACTCGCTCGATGCATTCTCGATCCGTTCGACCAACTGAAATGGCTCGTCCATATCCGATTTATCCTCTGCTGCTCTGATCGCGCTGTAACCCTTCGAAGTCACAGCGCAACCCATCAAAGACTACCTCATCGATCACGCGACGACTCGCGGGTATCCCCGCAAACTGCACTCCCGAATGCCTCTTCGCCACAATCGAACTCTCACCCACCTTACGCTCCACTCCACCAAACTTCCAACTTGTAGATTCCTCTCCGATGCGGCGATCGAGACCCAATTCATCAGTAAGAACGGCAATCAAGTCAAACAGTTGTTGCCAAGCCGATTCGTTCTCCGCCATCTGAGGCATCGCATCGGAACTAGCTAATACCAGCCCAACCCCGGCTGCCCCCGCAAACAAAAGCTCCTTCAACGACGCAAACACCAAAACCGATGATCCTCCAAAATCAAGCGGAAGCATAATGACCGCCAATAACGGAGCAAACAATATCCCCGCCGGCGCAACTCCACTGAGGATGCGTTTACCCACAGGCATCTGCTCCCAGAGCCGCTCCGTAAGCCGATCGACTTGTTCCGAATCCAACTGCGTCGCACTCTCCTCCTGAAATCGATCGATGGCGCGCTGACAAGCCACCCTCATACTCTGGCGAACTTGTAGATCCTCATCCAATCCAAACAAACCTTCTCGATCCCGCTTGCGCAACGCTTCCACCAAAGCATCGGCCGTCACAACCTTCCCTCCATCACCTCGCTGAAACCTTGTACGGATCCATTCCCCCGCCGCATTCCCTCGCTCGATCATCCAACTCGGCATCTTCACCCACGACGTGGCATATCCAACCGACTCCTTGCTGGCTTGTGCAAGCCTCTGCACCCACCTCCCAGGCCTTGCCCACCATGGAGCCGTCTTCTCCAATGACTTGGCAATCTGCTCGACTATCTGCCGCGACGCTTGGAGTCGTATCCGAGGCTGCTGCGATGAACTGCTAAGCCCTACTGCATTTCCTGAATTCACCGTAGTTCCTGAATTCACCGTAGTTCCTGAACCCACCGTAGTTCCTGAACCCACCGTAGTTCCTGAACTCACCGGGCTGCCCGGGTCCACTGAAAAATCCAAACAAGCGTCCGCTAAAATTCGATGCGCTGCATCCAGTCGCTCATTGCTTCTTTCAACCCATCCTCGCCCCACTTGCAACGCATTGCATAAGCGAACCCTAAGCGTGGTAACCGACGAGTCTATCGCGTCAGCAAGCAAAACGTTTCCTTCCAATTGACCTCCAAGCCTAAGCATCCAAGCTTCCTCGGGAACTGACGAAGGTGGCTGTGGTACTGGTCGCTGATCGATCCTAAAAAACGCAGGTAACTCGACTTGCGAACCTCGCAACTGCATCTCACGCAATTCCAAAGGTACCTCCGTGAGTCGCTCCCTGCGCTCAGGGCCATGAAAGTGATACGCCATGTAAACACGACTCGGCTGCGAACCACTATAAAGGCGATGCATCTCCTCGGCTATCTCGATCGCATCATACTTGCGAGGCACTCGATTGACCGCCATGATTCGCTGCACATGCGGCATGCGCACTTCTAGCATCTTTAGTAAACGACTTACCATCTGGTCGTGCATCGCATTCGCCGGCAACACCAATACAAAAGCGCCGCACAAGACAGAGGCTCGCTCCAAGACCGTAAATCGCTCCTGCGAAGCTGCCATCGATAACTCATCGAGCCTCGTGCCTCCCTCCCATCGAGTCATCAATCCTGTCTGCACATCCGGGCAATCCATCAACGCTATCCCAAGACGATCCAACTGCGCATCGGTCGCAACCAAAGGAATCTCAATCGCATGCCGCCGAACAAGCTTACCATCAACATCCTTCACCTCACGCACAGACAAATCGTTGTACTGACGAGATGCCTGTGAAGCATCCCCGGAGAGATCCTCCGGTGCACTGCCAAAGACATGCGCAAGACGCTGTGTTAAGTAACCCCAAATGACTTCATTCGATCGCCAACTCTCCGGCAACCATAACACAAAACGATGTGTCCCCTCGGTATTCCCAGACCCAATCAAGACCCGCTGATCCCGATCGCTCTTGCCACTTAGAAAAGTCGCTACCAACGAACTCTTGCCGGCATTGAGCATCCCAACCACGGCCAATATCGGACAAACCGGTGATGATACCATCGCCGCAACTTGCTCGATCGCTGAATCAATCCCAGCTACGTTCGTCCCTTGATCGCCCCGCGATGACTCTCCCCCCTTTGAATCTCCCACCGATCCTATCGACCCAATACCCTCGATCGACTCTTTCTCCCTGAGCAACCCTTCGAGACTCAACCCGGGCACCAAGAACCGATAGCGATAATCGTTCTGAATTCGAAGAAGTTGCTCGGATAATGGACTTGGCACAGACGTATGTCCCTGTGATTTTCGATTTCAAAACGCTAGAACGATACGGATGAGTATTATGGGGTTTTCAAGTTGACATTTCCCGCAAGCTGTCCATAGTACTCCGAATCGTTCTCCTTAGGAATCGACGGGGCTCGCTAACCATGCAACCAGGAATCCGAATTAACCGAGTAACCCTTACGGCGATCATTCTCGGCGCTATCTTTATCCCCGTCGGCTGCGCATTGGCCCTGTTCTTTTGGGTCAAACCTATTCCTGAACCGTCCTTGAATGCAAAGGTCAGAATCGACGCCATGTGGGTCGATGATGCGAATGACCCCAATAACAAACGCCTGATACCGACCATCACTGTGTTAAATCCCACGCAAGATCCTTGGAAACAGCTTTCGATCGGACTAAATAAAGCCGGGAAGCACAATCAATTCTACGCTTCCGAACCGATAGGCATCCCACCCGGAAAAACCGTTTCAATCCCACTCGCCGCTTTTGTCGCTAGAAACGGAAGCGTAAAATTCCCCGTCGGAAACCGAAACGTAAAAGAGGTAACCGTTTTCGCCCAAATCCCTTCTCGGGCTCGCGCCGTGGCTGAATTCATCTTGCCTGAGAAACCTACCCTGCCGAAGTCCGATGAAAGCCCCGATGCCGGATGGATCTCACCCCTGGTGAAATCGACATCTTCAGGCAAGTAAAGCCTCGAGAACCCGCTGACGCCGGACTTTGCGTACCAAGAGACGCATTCCATTCTGGACTACCACATCCCCACCGCTGGGAACATGCCCCAGTCGCTCCGTGACCCACGAATTTAAATTGCTACCAACGCTCGACGTATCCTCCAGCTCTAACTCAATCCCCGTAAGCTCCTTGAGCCTGTGCAGCGAGATCCCTCCTCCGACTAACCAACCCGCTCCCGATCTGACGACATGGATCGGCAACAAATCATACTCATCCTGAATATCTCCTAATAACTCCTCGACGATATCCTCCAACGTAACCAATCCTGAATGCCTGCCCTGCGCATCAATCACAAGGGCTATATGAGTATGCTCTCGCAATAATCTCTCAAGCGCAGCGGATATGGGCATGGATTGATCCAATTTCGGTATCGCCCGCAATATCCCCTGGATCGTCGGCTCAGTCGGGTTGATTCGCAACACCGAAACTATGTCTTTGAATGTCACATAACCGCATATCGTCTGCGGATCGTCCTTGTTCTCTGCGACCGGAAATCGTGTATGCATGTCCATATGGGCATCGATCAAGCACTGCGTCAACGTACTCTTCAACGATAACATGTGAATCTGCGACGCAGGTAATGCGATTTCTTGAAGCGTTCTGCTCGCTAGTCTCGCGGCACCTAAAATAATGTTCTCTTCCCGAGATCCAATCAAACTCGACGTTCGAGCAAGTGACGCAATCGCTCTCAACTCCTGAAGCTCTAAAGCCTCCGTGCGAGATTCAGCCGTTTGACTCGGACTCCAAAGCCTCTCTGTCAATTCCATAATCGACGAAGCCGATTTCTCAAGGAACCAAACTAATGGCCAGGTAGCTCGAGAGAACCAAAGCATCGCCGGAGATAATGTTAAACAGACCCAATCCTTATTGCGTAAAGCAAACAGCTTGGGGACTAACTCCCCAACTACAATCGTGGCAATCGTAAGAGGAGCGACGAACAACGCGATCGCAACACCATCGGCAAACCGCTCATTCAAGCCATACGAAACGAGCATCGGCGAGAGTTCCTCGGAGGCTACCGCCCCACCCGTAGCTCCCGCAACCAAACCTACAACCGTGATCCCTAACTGGACGACCGCCAAGCTTTTCTCGATGCCATCCTTCATCAGCATGGCCGCCGATGCCCCCCACCGGCCAGACTCATGCAACGACTGCAATCGAGCCAATGTCACACTCGCCAACGCAATCTCATATGCAGCGAAGAGCGCGTTGATGATGACCATCACCCCGACAACGACCCACTCGAATCCTGCCAAACTCGATACCCCATCCTTCCGTTGCGATCCGCAATAACTCTCAAAAACCTATTGCTGTCCACCAACTGCTAGCGATTCAGAGACTCTCTCCCGGTAAATCCGCAATCCCGCCAATCCATGATACAACCCACCGCACTCAAGTTCCACTTCTGACGCCACTTCCAGCAATTCGCAGAGCCTTCTCACGGAACGCACCACCCACTCTTCTTTGAGCTCTAGCGGCTCGAGTGCGTAAGCTAAAAACTCTAACGTATGCCCCGTGGTTCCAATCCTCGTGCTCAAATCCGAACTGGTGCCCGGTCGTACCGTATAGTTGGCGGAAAAAGTCCCATCGCTATTTTGATACTTGCGACATTTTGTAATCGCATCTTGCACCGTACTTTGAGCAAGCGCCCAGCCACCCCGAAACCCCTCGCCTCGCTTCTTCCAATATCGCACACTGTGCGCTAAACCCATCAAGCGATGCATGCCACCGCACGGACTACTACCTATGTCCTGTTTTGCTTCGAACTCGACGATCGGTTCCAAAGTCCAATCCTTCCCATCCGCTCCTTTCCACGTAAGCTCGTCGGGAAAGAAGTTCGTCAACGCAATCAATGTCCAACTGTATTCGCGATAAGGATTATTCGGCACCTGATACTGGGCCGTCCTTGCCCAATCCTCTATCGTCAAGGACTGATCCCCTACCACGACTTGCGTCGTTCGCGGCAACGCGGTCTGGGATAAATACCCCAAAAACTGATCGACGTGCCCCTGGCCTACATAACTCCCCGCCTCGACATAAGCATTGACACTGGGACGACCCGTCGAAGGCAAGATCTCCCCGGTGGTTAACTCCCAACCACGCATCTCCCCACCGCTGAAAAGATAATCCAACGCATCGAGCGTCTGATCTTCTACCACCAATTTCAAATCTTTGCCATAAGCCACCGCACCATGCGCGACCTGCCATGCTGCATTGCGATCCACAGAAAGCAACCGAGAATCGCGGTTGAATTCAAGGGTCTTTTCTACGAGAGCCAACAAGTCGTTGACGTCCAGTGTTTTTGTAGCAGCCTTACTGGCGTTGGTTTCTTTTCCATTCGCTGCACCCACCACGGTTGCTTTCGCATTCTGAACACGAGCCTCATCTCCGGAAGGTGCACAGCCAGATGCGCACAACATCAACGTACCGATCGTGCTCGCAAATCTCCCACCGCGCAAAAGATACCGGTTAACCAACAAAGCATTTCTCCTGAGCAATCAAATTCCCTAAACCGAACTTATCGTGTACCGCGAACAATCCATTACGCCGGACTTGAACCCAGTTGCTTGGCATGCGAGTAAATCTGCATCGGCACAACCATCCCATAGCGCTTATAGATTTTGTTCAATCGAGTTGTATCGATTGGATTCGCTTCGATCTGCCGAATGCAGATTCGAACAATTTGACGAGGATACTTCGCCGCGATCTTTGCATACATCTCGGGATCTTTCTCCCCGCTGTCTCCGACCAACACAAAATGGCGATTGGGCATCCGCTTGACTAAATTGCTAATGACCCCAAATTTGCTTTTGCGCCGAATAATCTGCCATCGCTTGAAAAGCTCATCACGCAAGCGAAACCACTTCAAATGCATGCTACCACTTGGAAATCCAGAGGAGTCGATGAACTCTTGAAGCGAATCGTAGATTTGCCAAGGACTACTGCTGACGTAGTGGAATATCGCCCCAGTCTGAGCCCACTGCTGGTAAACACTTGCCATTCCTTCGATGGCTTCGAACGGTTCGGCAAATGTCCTCTTAAGCATCTTTCGACGACTACACACGTCGGTGAGCTTGATCGTGTCATCTATATCGCTGATGACACTTATCCCCGTATCATCAGCAAGAAATACTGGACTAGTTGCAGTAGTAACAGAATCTGTCCAACGGATCGTACATTCAATCCGATTCGATGAAGCAACGGAAGGTGCTCCTAGTCTTCGAAACCGCTCTAGTTGACGCTTAGGTAAATCGAGTTTGCACTGAAACAATCCACTCGATTTGGATTTCCTAGGCAATACATACGTTTGACCACCTAGCGAAATCTGTATTCGCCCACGCGCAATGGGAGTTACTAAAAAGCCATGCATCCGGTCGTTAAAGATCTCACTCTTGACGGTCGTTTCATCCAGATCCAATGCACGAATGAAACCTTTAAGCAACAACCGCTTGGTCAACGATGGGGGCGCATTGTGACAAAGTCGCCCTTGAACGAGCACACGCCAAAATTCTCCACCCTCAATAGGATAAGCTACCGTCGGATAAAGCTGAACTTCAGTTTCCGATGGTTCCTTTCCACCTCTTCCTCCAGGCGAAGAAGAACCTAAAGTCGAATCATTCGGGCCTTCAGGAAACATCGACTTTGATTCGTTACTCATGAATGACGAATCAAGGAAACCTCGCTCCCTCGAGAAATCGAACGGTAAATTGCTTCTATCATTCGCAACTCTTGAACCCCTTCGTCCGCTGTAATGATGCCCGCAGGACGATCCGAACCGCGATGGCGATCGCAAACCCGATCTGCAAATGAATCAAGCGTTTGAACAAAGGCACTTTCGGTCGCTGCATGAGAAGCCAATCCAGCGGCATCCTCTGCCATAGAGGAATCAACCACCTCTCTCCATTGACTATCCAATCCAGATTGACCACCGAGAACTTGCAACGCAGTTGCTTGCTGCGGACGATACGTGACCGCTCCATGCGCCTCAACGCCGGACGCGAAAGTCATCGTCCAAGTCACGGACTCATCGACTTGAGCAAATCGATCCGATCGCACCTTGGTTTCTTGAGCCACCACGGACACTGGTTCCTCGTTGCACATCGCACGGATACTTCGCAACGCTTCACAACCTAACCCTAATAATGCTCCTCCACCCGACAGGCTTGGATCGACCCTCCAATCGCCTTGAGACCGAACTTGCTGGCCAAGCACCGTTGCGATTTTGCGAATCGAACTACTCTGAACAACTGCTCTCGCACCATTCCAGTCTTCGAGTCCAAATCGTGCTGCTGAACGATCGGCGATGGCTAGCTGCGTTCCAAAACGAGCACAAACCTCCTGCATCGCAAGAGCCTCATTGGAATTGCGAGCCATCGGACTCTCTACCACGACATGCTTTCCAGCTCGCGCCGCGCGAGTCACTATTTCCAAATGCTTGCCTGTTGGCACAGCGACGTACAACACGTCAATTCTCGAATCCGCCGCGATCCGATCAAAATCCTCGTAACCGTAAATCGAGTCAGCTCCGAGCCCGAATCCTGCAGCCGCTATCCGCGCCTTGCTCGACGTACCGCTGACCAAACCTACCAATTCGCATCGCTGCGAACATGCAATAGCCGGAATCACCGATCCGAACCCAACGTTTCCTAACCCGACAACGGCCACACCAACCTTCGATGTCTCTCGCCCCGCATTCGCCTTACCAAGGGCACTTGTGCCAAAGGCAATCCCTAGGGCTGCTACCGACGTCGTTGTTCCCAGAAAGTCCCGACGGGAGACGTTTCGGTATGTCGTCCCTCTATGCTGTGTCGCCATACGATTCGCTTTCGCTCAACGAGTGTTAGGAGATGGAATTCTATTCGCTTTGAAATGATAGCCGGCTCGCATTCCAATTCGGAAACGAAGTGAGCCGCATCCCAAGAGGCGGAACCTCAAAGGGATGCAATAGTATAGCCCCCTTTGCGCAGGATTGCGCTACCATTCCTCTCCCAAGAT
>CAIJIZ010000139.1 GCA_903820735.1 uncultured Pirellula sp. | reverse complement strand
CTGACCCCGAGGGGTTCGCGTTGCTCGCCACGCATGATGTTCCGTTCCGTTTTTCTCATGATGGGATCGACATGCGCGCGCGGCAAAAGGTGATCCTTACCGACCGACATGGACAGGTGACTGGTGTGACCGTTAGCCAACATATGGCCGGGATCTTCGACCTCGACCAACAAGTTCTTGACCGTTACTATCCGGCATTCATCCGCTTTTTGAAAATGCTGCGTGCACCAGAATATGAGGTGACGTTCACTCTGAAGTCGGGCGAATGCGTGGCCTTCGACAATCAGCGCATCTTGCATGGTCGCCGCGCTTACGATCCAACTAGCGGATCGCGGTTTCTTCGCGGCTGTTATACGGATCGTGGCGAAATGCGATCCAAGTACCGTTCGTTGCGCCGTGATGGAGAAATTCGAGACCACAAACCGCAAGGAGCCGACTGATGCGCGATATCTGGAAAATGAACCGTCCCGCACTTGACCGAAGCAGCATTTCAGAAGAGGAATGGGCGTTACGCTCCGATCTCGCAGCCGCGTTTCGACTTGCGTACCAGTTCGGCTGGACCGAGTCGGTTGGTAATCACTTTTCCGCTGTCTTGCCAGGGGGTGGAACCACCTTTTTGATGAATCCGTTCTGGATGCTGTTTTCAGAGATACGGGCTAGCGACCTAATGCAACTTGATTGGTCTGAAACAGACCGAATGGAAAAACCGAATCCACCTGATTTGTCCGGATGGTGCATCCATAGTCGCATTCATGCGCTCAATCCTGCGGCAAAAGTTGTGTTGCACATCCACTCGCCATATGCAACGGCACTTGCAGGTCTCAAAGATCCTCGGATCAAGCCGATCGATCAGGTCACTGCACGTTTCGTGAACCGCGTTGCTTATGACCTGGACTTTGACGATGTTGCAATCAGCACTGCAGAGGGCGACCGCTTAGCAGCAAAAATTGGTCAGATGCCGATCTTGATGATGGGTAATCATGGCGTGACTGCCTGTGGTGCAACCGTCGCAGAAGCTTTCGAGGAGCTGTACTTGTTCGAGCGCGCCTGTCGGATTCTGGTCATGGCCTACAACACCGGTCAGCCACTGAACATTCTTTCCGACAGCGTTGCTCACAAAGTTTCGGGTGGTTGGGAAGGCTGCCACAACATGGCGCATTTTCACTTTGCTCAACTCCGCTTTGGCCTTGACCGTTCAAATTCTGACTACACGTCTTAATCGATCCGATAGCAAAACCGTTTGGTGCGACTTATTTTCGCGATGCTTGTTCAGCTGCTTGCATCACACCGGCTACAACCTTGGCAGGGTTCGCGTTTGGGTTTGCTGCAACCGATCGAAGCCATTGTTCTCCGTTAATGGATGTGCTTGACACCATTACATCGTCTGGAAGGTGTCGCTTGATGTCGTCAACAGTTACGTTCCTGTGACGCCAGCACAGCACACCGCAGTTAGGTGAGGAACGTAATTCAAGGTCTTTCTCTGCCATAACAAGTGCGGCGAGTTCATCGGCGAGTGCCATCGATTTATCAATTAAGTCTGCAATTCCTTCGCGACCAAACGCTAGGAGCATTGCGACAAGTGGTGCCGCGATGGCGCCGTGTGATCCCAAAACGCCAATGTTTGGGACAGCTAGGTACGCGCCTTCGACGCTGATTGTTTTGTGTGCCGATTCGTGGTCGGCGAATAACACAAACGCAGATTCTTTTGGTTGAAATAGCCACTTATGGGCTGAGATCGCGACACTGTCGGCTTTTTCAATTCCATCAAGCAGATGTCGATAGCGATCGCTCAGACGGAGTGGGCCAGACCAGGCTGCGTCAACGTGGCGCCAACGAGCGTCACTGGCTGCATCAAGCGCTTCAATTTCTCCAGTGCTTGTGGTGCCGGCAGTAATCACGGCAACAGCATTGGTGAGATCTCCAGTGTTGGACCAATCATCAACGATTCTGTGTTCCATTCCAAGAATGTGTGCTGCTTTACGAATACTGAGGTGAGCACCACTCCCAGATACGACTATTCGGCATCCGCTTTCACGCGCCGCCCAAATCGCTGTCAAGTTTGCGACAGTGGATCCGGGCGTCATGTGTCCGCCGGACATTCCGAACCACGGTGCGATCCAATCAACAGCGAGCTTTTCTAATTCGCGAGCACGCGGCGCAGTATCGGGGTGTAAAAGGTTTTGATTTCGGCTTGCAGTCCAAAGATGCATCGCCCAAGTAATTGCTGGAGTAGGGGGATCCATGTGCGCGAAAAAGCCTGGGGCTCCAAGATCGCGACTCTTTCCGAGCACATCATCGAACATCGCTTGAAGCGCATCGATAGAACCAATGCCAACTTCAGGAAGTTCTGACGGCAGAGGTTCTGATGGAATGGAAGCCTCCGCCCCTGTTAAGAGCGCAACGGCGTGCAACAGAAGTTGCTTATTCGGCTGGAAGTCTTCAACATTCATCGAGTCATTATTTCACAGGCGATCAAAAACCCGAATTTTCTCAGTGGTTCAATTTGGTACGGATTTGGTACGACTCCGTGAACGCTCAGCGGGAAACCAAGGGATAGACGAGACTCGTAGCGCTGAAGGTGTGTGATGGATTGGCTATTTGAAGCCGATCGGGATGCGGAGAGACGTTTTCCTTGGATTTCGAATCCCGGCGTCGCCTCCATTGTTCATTGACGAGAGCGTGACAGAATTGT
>CAIJIZ010000138.1 GCA_903820735.1 uncultured Pirellula sp. | reverse complement strand
GGTGACTTACTCGGTGGGGTGACTTACTCGGTGGGGTGACTTACTCGGTGGGGTGACTTACTCGGTGGGGTGACTTACTCGGTGGGGTGACTTACTCGGTGGGGTGACTTACTCGGTGGGGTGACTTACTCGGCGGGTAAAAATTCAAGAATGCACTGAGCGTAGAGTCGGTGACCGAAATCGTTCGGATGATTCAGTCCGTTTCCGGTGTAATCAAGCTCATGCTTGCGTTCCGACATGATCTCCCAAACTCGAGTTACGTCGGCGATGGCTTCGTGTGAGGTGGCATCGGGCAATGAATCTCGCAAGGCTTTTTGGTAAGCGTAGAACATATCGCGCGGGGTATGAATCCATTCGCGATTTCCGAGCATGGTGGTGACCCACAGAATCTCGACCTCAGGCACTAGCGTTTTTGCTCTTTGCCGGATCTTGTTCGCTTGGTCTACGAACCATTTTGGATCGCGGCGACCGACGTCGTTCATACCGTAAGCGACTATGAGCAAATCGGGCTTGGATTCCAGAAGTCGTTCGAGGTCTTCCACGCCGTTGGCGATACTCCATCCTGCGACGGAGCGATTGACCAAGCTGATTTCGGCCCCAAAGTCGTGGCGCAACTGGGCGGCGAGAAGGTCCGGATAACCAGGTTGATTCGGCGGGGTTGCAGTTGTTGCCGAAGCATCGAGTCCTGTGGAGATACTATCCCCGCTGACGGCGATCACAAGTTTGGATTTCTGTCGAAGTTTTTCAAGGGATTTCGGGAAGTGGATTTCCGTTTTGACGTCGCCGGATTCGGCGGGATTTGCTCGCCGATACGTGATTTCAATGTTGCGTTCATGAAACCACTTTCCCGGGGCGTAGAGCAAGTTCTGATCGGGGTTGCTCGCCCTGTGTTTGTAGCTGTTTGGTGCTGAACTGGGGGGAAAGAGTTGGTCGGTTTGGATGGTCTCACAGGGAAGTGGGCCAACCCATTGAATTGTCGAATTGGCCGCGTCGAGTTTCCAATCGATACCCTCTTGAAACACTTTGCCGCTCATCGCTGTTCGCAGTTCGATGATTTCTGAAGCGGGGAACGCCAAGCGTGCGGTAGGTACCCCTTGACCATCTTGCAATAAGATGGAGCTTTCACGATGCACGATGGAGGATTTCCAAGCGGGGGTGCGAAGGTGCATCGCGTTTAGAATTTCGGCTGAGAATTGGGCTGGGATATCGGCTCGGATATCGGCTGGATTTTGGGCGAATGCGGTAGATTCAACCGTTGCAAGCAGCAAGCAAACCAGACTCCAAGCCTGCCAAGAGATGTTGGTCGATTTAAACTGATGGAAGGTCTGCATAATTAGAAATGAAAAAGGGAATGGTGATGGGGAAAGGGTGTGTGCGTGCAACTTCGCGCAGGTGAATATCCTATACTAAATTGGATGTTGGAACCTGTGACCGGTGATGGAAACCGTGAGTTAGAAAGAATCGAGAGGAACCCAATGCGAAGCTACCAACTCTTCAACCACACATCCCGAAACCCTGACGCATCAACGCGACGATTGTTTTTGCAAAGGGCTTCTGCTGTTGCGTTGCTACCGATTGCGGGACGATCGATGGGTGCGACGGAAGTGAAACACAAAGTCGCGTTGATCGGATGTGGAGGTAGAGCGGGTACTCACCGGGATGAATTCAAGAAGATCGCTGAAATTGCTTGGGTCTGCGACCCCGATAAACAGCGACTTGCGCAATTTGAAAAGGAAACAGGTGCGAAGGGTACGACCGATTTGCGACGGATTCTCGACGATAAAGAGGTTCAAGCCGTTGTGATTTCGACTCCTGATCACTGGCACGCACCGGCAGCTATCATGGCTTGTAATGCGGGGAAGCATGTCTACGTGGAGAAGCCTTGCAGTCACAACTTTATCGAAGGGGCGAAACTGTTAGAAGCAGCCAGGAGGAACAACGTCGTCGTGCAGCATGGGACGCAGAGCCGCAGTAATCGGCTTGTCGTCGACGCGATTCAGATGATTAAGGAGGGTGTTATTGGTGATGTGTTGATGGCTAAGGCTTGGAATGTGCAACGTCGAGCCAACATTGGCAAATCGGTACCTTCTGCGGTACCCGATCATGTCGACTACGACACATGGGTCGGTCCAGCAAGTTTCATCCCGTACCAGGAGAACCGCTTTCATTATGCTTGGCATTGGTGGCATAATTTCGGAACTGGCGATATTGGCAACGATGGAGCGCACGAGATCGATATTGCACGGTGGGGGTTGGGGGTCGAAGGATTCCCCACATCTGCAGCCGCGATCGGTGGCAAGTATTACTTTGACGACGATCAGCAGTTTCCCGATCATGCCACTTGTGTGTTTGAATGGCCTGGAGATGGACAAGTCGGCCATCGACGCCAATTGATGTTTGAAATGCGTATTTGGTCCAAGAACTATCCTTACAACTGCGACTGCGGTATTGAGTTTCACGGCACTCGCGGCATGCTGATGGTCAGTAAACGCGGTAAGCTGATGCTGTGGTCTGAAGACAACAAAATTGTCGAGGATCCGAAGCCTAAGGAAGTCATCGCGTTGCCAGAGAGTCATCAAGCCGATTTCTTGCAATCCATCGAGAGCGGCAAGAGGCCTTCCGCAGATATCGAGATCGGGCATCATTCCACAGCTTTGATTCATTTAGCCAATATCGCAGTGCGCACCGGTGTTCAATTGGCATTCGACCCGACCACGCAAACGATTACGAATGATGCGAAAGCCAATGCCATGTTGGGTAGGGCTTATCGCGACCAGGGGCATTGGTCGATACCCCGCTAGCTTGCCGGTTGCATTCATAAGAACATCCCCGGTGATTAGAAGAACGAAAACACCAATAAACGAGAGAATATGAAGATCACCAAAATCGAGACGCTTGTTTGCCATGCTCGCATGCGTAATTGGGTTTTTGTCAAAGTCATCACCGACCAACCGGGGCTCTTTGGTTGGGGCGAAGCGACGTTGGAGTGGCATACGCGAGGTGTTGTAGGAGCGATTGAGGATCTGTCCCAATTGTTGATTGGTCAAGATCCGGCGAGGGTAGAGCATCTATGGCAGATGATGTGGAGGCAGCATTTCTGGCATGGCAGTGGAATCGTCCGTTCGACAGCCATCGCTGGGATCGACATTGCGCTTTGGGATATTCTTGGCAAGGTGCACGGAGTGCCTTGCCATCAATTGTGGGGTGGAAAGGTTCGGGACTACATCCGATTGTACTGCCATCTAGGTGGTGGGGACATGAAGAGTTTCTACGAGACGCCGGTCGACAATGCCAAGCGGTTCGGGGAGCTTGCGCTCCAAGCAGTCTCGGAGGGGTTTAGCGCATTCAAGTCGATGGCGGTTCCGCCGACGATGCCGGTGGAGGGTTTGAAACCGCTCAAGGGAGCGGAAGCTTGTGTAGCAGCGATGCGAGAGGCGGTGGGGGATTCGGTGGACATCATGGTGGATTGTCATGCTCGTCCATCTCCGGCGATGGGAATGCAGTTTGCCAAGGTGCTGGAACCTTTTGGATTGTATTTCCTTGAGGAGCCTTGTTGGCCTGAGAGCATTGAGGGGCTTGCTGCAATCAATGCAGCGGTAAGTACTCCGATAGCAACCGGGGAGCGGATGACACACTTGGCCGCGTTTCGCGATTTGTTTGCAGCGCGGGGTTGTGAGATTTGCCAATTGGATCTGACGCATTGCGGTGGGTTCACCGAAGCACGTCGTGTGGCTGCTTTGGCGGATGCTTACCGCATTGCATTAGCGCCTCATAATCCCCAAGGACCGGTCAGCACAGCCGCATCGATTGAGTTTGGATTCTCCCAGCCAAGCTACATTATTTGCGAATCGGTGCACAATGATGTTCCGTGGAGAGATGATGTAGTGCAGGAAGGTTATGTAGTAGATAAGTCGACGCGCACAGTAACACCGAATACAAAACCGGGACTTGGGGTTACCATCGACGAGGAAGCGGTGCGCAAGCATCCGTTTGAGCAAGAGGTTTTGCAGCGCGTATTCTATGCCGATGGTGGAGTGGGTGATTGGTAGACAGAAGTTATTGGTTTACAGAGGTGATTGGCAGACAAAGAAGAGCAGCACAATGAGCATCGAAACTACGGCAGGAACGCATTCAGAAGATTCAGGCAACAAGCCGCTATCGCGCGGTGTGCTTCCGCTATTGCGCGGTGTGCTTCCGGTTTTGCATACACCCTTTCGTGAAGATGGTGAAATCGACGTCGAGGTTCTTGAGAAAGAAATCGATTGGGCTTTTGAAACGCAAGCTGACGGGGTGGTTGTAGCGATGGTCAGCGAGACGCTGCGACTTGGCTATCATGGCCGCCGAGAGTTAGCGACTCATGTTTGCCGAGCGGTGCGAGGTCGGGGAACAAGTGTGATCAGTGTGGGGGCAGAGAGCATCCGCGAGGCCATCGATTTTGCTCAGCATGCACAGGGATTGGGAGCCGATGCTGTGATGGCGATTCCTCCCGTAGCGACTTCTCTCAGTGGCGACATGACGGTGGAGTATTTCGGTGCGATTGCCCGATCGATTTCCATTCCCTTGGTGGTGCAGGATGCGTCGAGTTACGTCGGTGCGGCGATTGACTTGAGTGTTTACCTGCGATTGCTCAGCGAGTTTGGCGAGCATCGAATTTTCTTCAAACCCGAAGCGAGCCCGCTTGGCCCAAACTTGTCGAAGCTTCGCGATGGAAGTTTGGGAAAGGCCCGGATTTTTGAAGGTTCCGGGGGGATTAACCTCGTCGACTGCTATCGTCGCGGGATCGTCGGGACGATGCCCGGAACCGATCTGCTCGATGGGATAGTTGCCTTGTGGCGAGCGTTGCAAGCGGGCGATGAGTCGCGGATCTATCGCCTGTCGTTGCCGATCTGCGCGTTGACTGCGTTGCAGTTACAAGCTGGTCTCGATGGTTTTCTGGCAATAGAGAAATACTTGCTCCAAAAGCGAGGAATCTTCCGAAACACCTTGCGAATACGGCCCTATAGCTGGGAGTTAGATCGGGAGACTTGCGAGGAAGTCGATCGGTTGTTTGATTGCTTGCAGCTTGCGTTACGCGATACACACTTCGAGCCGCACGAGCATGGGCAAAACGCATCATGAGTGAGCATCATGAGCGGGAGGATGATGGCGGTATAGCCATGAGTGCGGTAGAGTTCGATGTACGAGCCGGCCGTTATCAAGTTTTGACGTTGCTATGTATTTCAGCTGCTGTCGCTTATGTTCAGCGAGCGGCGCTGAGTGTCCCGGCTGAAGAGATCGCGCGCGATTTGAAGTTTACGAATCTTGCGAAGGATATGGGAGCAATTCAGTCTGCATGGTATTTGGCTTATGCGCTGATGCAAGTCCCATCCGGTTGGCTGGCGGATCGTTTGGGGAGTCGAAGCGCGTTAGCGATCTTTACCGTGGCCTGGTCGATGGCGACATTGCTCAGTGCATTTGCGAATGGATTTTATTCGCTCCTCTTTCTTTGGGGGTTGATGGGGGCGGCGCAAGCTGGAGCGTTTCCTTGTGCTGCAAAAGCGTTGGGGCGGATTTTCCCAGAGGCGGAGCGAGCGAGGTCAACGGGATTGTTGGCAGCTGGGATGACCATTGGTGGGGCGATTGCACCAGTGCTGGCGGCTTATTGTTTGCAAGGGCTTACGGGCCCAGCCCAACAGCTTGGAGTGGAGCGTTGGCGACTTCTGCTGATGGCTTATGCGATCCCAGGGATTCTCTGGACAGGATTTTTTTTATGGATCGTAACTCTCACCAAGCTCCCCTCGGTTGATGTGTCTCAAAGCAACTCTGCATTGCGATGGTCGACGATGTTGAGGAGTTTGCCTTTGATGTTGTTATGTGGTCAGCAGTTTTTCAGAGCGGCAGGAATGGTTTTTTTTACCACATGGTTTCCAACCTTCTTGCAAAAGACTCGCGGGGTCTCACAGTTGGATTCCGGTATCCTCACTACTGTAGCTGGGATAGGAGGTGTAGTCGGAAGTTTAACGGGTGGTTACTTTTCGGATTGGTTGCTGAAAAAGACCGGTAATCCAAGGCTGAGTCGTCAGGGGATAGCGGTTGTTGGGATGAGTTGCTGTGCGTTATTGATCCTGCTTTCGTATTTTGTGAAGGATACATACCAGAGTATTACGCTGATTAGTTTGGGGGCTTTCTTCGCCACTTTCGGTGGGGTGAGTGGGTATGCGGTTGCGATCAGTTATGGTGGGCGGCATGTCGCGACCGTTTTTAGCACGATGAATATGTTTGGGAACTTTGGCGCATCGCTGTTTCCTTTAACGGCAGGTTGGCTAGTCGCACAGACGGAGAACTGGAATCTTATTCTTTTCTTGTTTGCTGGCGTGATGGCTATCGATGCAGTTTGTTGGGCGTTGCTCAATCCTCGGGGGACGATTTTTGGAGATGAACAAGATGGAAGTCATTAGGAAACCGCAGGGACGTTTTCGAGGGGCCTTTGCGAGGTGTGATATCACACCTCCGGTGGGAATTTATCATCGGATGTGGGGAGCGGCGTTGCACGATCGCGCTACGGGTGTGCACCGGCCACTTGAAGCGACTTTACTGTGGCTTGAACCCTTTTCAACGGAATCTGGTGTTACGAAAACGAGCGAAGCGCGAATTCTTGTCAGTCTCGATCACTGCATTCTTGATCCAGAGGAGATCGAGAAGATTCGCGAGTCGGTTCATCATTCGACAGGGATCGATGCTCGCAATGTGTTGGTGACTTTGACACACACGCACGGCGCTGGTTGGATGTCGCGAACGCGTAGCGGGTTGCCGGGCGGGGAATTGTTGGGGCCTTATTTGGACCAGTTAGCCAATCAGATTGGGCTCTTAGCCAAAGAAGCGAGCGGCAAGGTGCAACCGATGAGGATGGTGGTGACGGCAGGCCGATGTGAGCTTGCGGCACATCGAGATTTTTTTGATGAGGAGCGTCAGAGGTTTGTCTGTGGTTTGAATCCAGTCGGTCAAGCCGACGATACTTTATTGATTGCAAAGCTTACCGATCTGAATGGTGAGTGTTTAGGTACCGTCGTTAACTATGCTTGCCATCCAACAACGTTGGCTTGGGAGAATACTTTGATCAGTCCCGATTGGGTTGGGGCGATGCGAGAGACGATCGAGCGCGAGCAAGGTGGGCTTTGTTTGTTTCTTCAAGGGGCCTCTGGAGACCTTGGGCCTCGCGAGGGGTTTGTCGGGGATCCTTCGGTGGCAGATCGAAATGGTAAACAAGTTGGGTATGCAGCCTTGTCAGCGCTTGTGAGTTTACCTGCCGCGGGAACGGAGTATCGGTATGCAGGCCCGGTCATTTCCGGCACGGCGATCGGGACTTGGCAGCACTCACCAGTGTCTGCGGAGCAGGATCGAAGAGTGGCGAGGTGGCTCTGGGAAGAGTGTGTCGTCGATTTACCTTACCGGCATGATTTGCCGACGATCGAACAAACGCGAGCCGAGATGGAGCATTGGTTGGCTGAGGAAAGCAAGGCGCGAGAAGTATCTGATCCAGGGCGGGTTCGGGATTGTCGAGCACAAGTCGAGCAGCGAACTCGGCAACTGAATCGCTTGACTCACCTAGAGCCTGGTCGATCGTATCCGTTGCGTTGTCAGATTGGTATTTTGGGTGATGTGATCTGGGTCTTTTTGCCTGGAGAATTGTATCAGATCTTTCAAGTTACGCTTCGAGAGCGGTTCGCTTCACATGCGGTTTTTGTCACGACGCTGACTAATGATTGGCAACCGGGATATATTCCACCGGCGAGTGTGTATGGATACGAAATCTACCAAGAAGTGATCGCAGCGACCTCGCCGGGAAGCTTAGAGTGTTTGATCGAGGCGATAACGAGGAAAATATCCCACATGGGCCTTGAATCGTCGTAACTCTGCGATTTTTGAGCGAAGTCTTGCTGGGTTTTCAAGTTGCCGTCAAAGATTCAGCAATAGGGTAAAGGGGGGACTCCATTCCCTATTAAACCTTACGCGTTACAATGAAGCACGAAAACAAAGGCCTTCCAATGATGCCGTAGGGGGACTTCGATTGGCGGGGTGACCGTCAACAAGGGAATCCTGTAAACAAGGAAATCCTGTCAACAAGGAAATACAGAGCAGATGTCAGGATCGCACGAGGAAGCAAGCGAGAAGCAAGAATCCACGAAGTACACCGTCGTGGCCCGAAGATATCGGCCCAAGACGTTCGAAGATCTCGTTGGGCAAGATACTGCCGCGCAAGCGTTGCTCAGGGCTATTGAGACTCATCGCGTCGGCCATGCTTACTTGTTTACTGGGGCGCGAGGAGTTGGCAAAACTAGTACCGCACGCATTTTCGCCAAAGCTCTCAACGCTTCTCCTGAGGGGAACGGTCGATTTGACCCGGCCTCTGAAATCGCCCTTGCGATCGATTCCGGGGAAGACATGGATGTGATCGAGATCGACGGTGCTAGCAATCGCGGGATCGACGAGATCCGGTCCTTGCGGCAAAACGCATTGGTGCGTCCGAGCCGAGCTCCCTATAAGATTTACATCATCGACGAAGTCCACATGTTGACGACGCAAGCGTTCAATGCGCTGCTTAAGACGCTCGAGGAACCCCCTGGGCACGTCAAATTCATCTTTTGTACGACTGACCCAGAGAAGATACCCATCACGGTTCTCTCTCGTTGCCAACGATTTGATTTTCCGCCTGTTCACACCGATCAGATCCTCAGCAGGTTGCAGTTCATTTGTCAGAATGAAGGAACTGAAGCAGATGCTGATGCGCTGAAATTGATTGCCCGTCGCGCTTCGGGTTCGATGCGTGATAGCCAATCTCTGTTGGAGCAGCTATTGAGCTTTGGTGGCAAGCAGATCTCGGTCGCTGACGTGCACGCGATGCTCGGAACGGCCGACGAGAGTCGACTTGCGACGTTTGCTCAGTGTATGGTTGAGCGGAATGCGGCCGGGGCCATAGAAGCTCTCGAAGGTGCGGTTCTCGAAGGGGTTGATGCCGGGCAATTAGCCGAACAGTTTTTAGGATACCTGCGCGACATTATGGCTCTGAAAGTCGGTGCTTCACCCGACCTGATTCGGACCGCAAATGCATCGAACAGCGACCAGTTGCGTGGTTTCGGTCAATCATGGGGACTGACCACTCTGCTAACAGCCATTCAGATTGTCGACGAGACCATCGTCAAGATGAAGCATAGTGTGCAAGGCCGAATACTTCTCGAAGTGGCCCTTGTGCAGATCTGCAATCTTGTTGATCTACAAGCCCTCTCCGATGTGGTTAACGGCATCGCTCGCAACCTATCGCCCAATAGCCCTTCCCCCAGGCCAGTCGTTTCATCTTCATCCGTTCCTTCGGTTCCCACTCCAGGGCCATCAGAGGACTCAAAAAAAAAAGAGTTGACCCAGCCGGATAACGATGCTCTGCAACAGCTCCCTGTTGAGGAGCCGGCTGCAAGTCAAATCGTTGCACAGGTACAACCACTCGCCGCTAGTCCTGCTGCCGCCTCTGCTATTCCCTCTGCCGTTAGTAGCCCCTCTTCCGCTGCAAGCCCCTCTACCGTTAATAACCCGTCTGCCGTTGGTAGCCCGTCTGCAGGTAACCCCGCCGCCGTTAGTGCCAATCGCACAGATGCCAGTCGCACAGATGCCAATAAAATTGAAGCAAGAGTAGTTGAAGCCGATAAAGTAGAAGCCAGTAAAGTAGATGCAAATAAAGTAGAAGCCAGTAAATTGGCCGTCAGTCAAGTTCCCGAAAGTCCTGCGGTTGATTCAGGTGGGGTGACCGAGGGACTCAGTCCGAAAGAACAGCTTGCCCAAGCCGCCTTAAGTCTTGGGGGGTTAATGCGGCAACTCGGTGCATTGGCCCTTGAAGTACACGAGCGTGTCCCGGGAGCTTGGCAAGTCAAGCTTGCGAAAGAGGCTGCGATGGCGATCCAGCAGTTGCGAAAACCGGAAACGTTGCAGCGACTCAAGGGAGCTTTAGCGACGCAGACTGGTTCGGATATCCATCTCGATTTTGTGTTGACGGATGTTCCGATGCCGATCGCAGCAGGGTCCTCGACTCAGGCTTTTACGGCAGCGATGGATCCGAATCGGCCGAGTGTCTCACAAGCTCAACGGATTCGCGAAGCGATGGCGAAGCCGCTCATTAAGCGGTTTATGGAAGTGTTTGAAGCGGAGGTCTTACGAGTGGACGCTCCGGCACCGGCACCTGCGATTCCTGCGAACATACCCGAGCCAGCGAGTGTGGATCGATTGGAAAGCAGCGATGACTAGGTGAGCTGATGCTCGTATTCGAAAACAGCTAGTAAAGGTCGTATTTAGGTTCAACGCACGAGCATTGTTTCTATGCAGCGAAGCTATTGCTGTTATTCGGAGATGAGAACGGGGACGGGAATCTCTACTGAGCGATAGGCTTGGGTGTTTACTCGGGAAGTAATTTGGGGCCATCGGTTTCGTAGCGACCAGACCCACCTTGTTCGCGCGAGCCGTGTGTCCAAGCTAACCAAGTTTTGCGTTTGAAGATCCATCCCGAGTAGTCTTTGCCGAAGACACCTTCGGTGCGAGTGCGACTTTCGCCTTGAAGTGGACCAGAGAGAGGAGACTCGAAAGGAGTTGAGCCACCCACCATGCCGACGCTGTGGCTCGGTGTGATTCCGATGGTTGCAAAGGAATTCGGAATCCAAGGAAATCCGGCTCGAGCCATTCCGTCTTGGGAGTACCTTCCCGATTTCTTTCCTGTCGGTGTTTCGACGCCGCGTCCTGGGACGTGGTAGTCTATTGCCCGAGAATCATCTCGTGCGCCGAGTTGCGTGAACCTTTTGGGGGACTCTTGGGTTGGTCTCTTCGATGGTGGCCCGAGAAAACTTGGGATGTTCGGGTCGGATGTTTCGGCTAGTTCTCTGAAGGAGACTTTCACCGGTCCGGGCTTGTCGTTGCTCGGTTGCTGAGCCGTGGCTTGGTCGCTATTGGAGAACTGAAGGCATAGGGTTGCAGCCAAGCAAAGGGCGGCGTTGCTGTACCGGCCAACGTTGCTGTGTCGGCCAAGGCTAAAGATTCGGCCAGCATGGGGCTGGCGATTGTGTAGAGCACAAAGATGGGTATTCATGCCGGGGGCCCTCCGTTGACTGCCCATGGGATCGGTGATCTATCGCAGTATTTCATCATGAAGCAGATGATGTACCGATGAGTTCCTCGATAGGTACTAGATCGGCAACTTCGTCAGAGTCGATGCAATGCGAACGGCATCGCTGATACGACTGATGCAATCGTTACGGTGGAGTCGGTGGGAGGCGAGAGGCGAGAGGCGTTAGGCGTTAGGCGTTAGGCGTTAGGCGTTAGGCGTTAGGCGTTAGGCGTTAGGCGTTAGGCGTTAGGCCAATACCGTCAAATCGAGATATGGATTGGTACGCGGAGATGTGGTTTTTGAGCAGCAAATTGTCACCTTCAAGAGGAGGGGAGCCAAGAGCTTTCCGTAACATGTCCCCGTAGCATGGCCCTCTGAGGCCGTGCG
>CAIJIZ010000137.1 GCA_903820735.1 uncultured Pirellula sp. | reverse complement strand
TCGCTTGAAACTCGAACAACAATCCCATCAACTTCTGATGCTCGCTTAACCTTCTGGGCAAATCCTCAGGTGCACCGTCTAAGTTGCGTATGGATTCAAGGCTCGCGCGGTCCATGAACTCCACTGCATCAGCTTCGATGGCAATCAATTCAGGGATGATATCACAAGCCGCATGCGCGTCTGCAAAGAAACCTAAAGCGGTGGCCTTCTCGGGCAAGTCCGGCAGCGTACGCAGGACCGCTTCGCTAATAAAAGCCAGTGTACCTTCGGCTCCAATCAGCACGTGACTTAGGATGGCCAAAGGATCGTCGTAGTCAACAAACGCATTCAAAGAATACCCAACGGTGTTCTTCTGCTGATACTTGCGTCGGATCTTATCCAATAACGCATTGTTTCGAAGAATGCTTTCTCGAATCGCAAGGAGTTCTGCGCTCAAGTCCGCTTTCTGCTCGCGAAACCGCTGCGACTCACCTTCTCGCGAAGTATCCCATACCGATCCATCTGGAAGGATAAATCGGATCGAGTCCAACGTGTGATATGCATTGTTGACAACCCCGCAGCACATACCGCTCGAGTTGTTCGATAACATACCGCCAAGCATGGCGGAATTGATACTCGAAGGGTCCGGGCCGATCTTGCGACCGAAGTTTTTCAGGTTCGCATTAACAAGTCCGCCAATTGCACCTGGCTGAACGCGAACCCGCATCCCGCCATCTAAAGGCTCGATACTACGCCAATGTCTGCCGATATCGACCAACCAACCATCGGTTACGCTTTGGCCTGACAAGCTCGTGCCGCCTGCCCGAAAACAAACCGGCACACGCTTGACCTTCGAAGCCGCCAAAATCGCTTGCACTTCCTCTTCACTCCGAGGCTGCATCACAGCCTGCGGAATCAATAAGTAAGGGCCGGCGTCATTGGCAAATGCATACCGTTGCCAAACCTCGGTCAGAATGTCCGCACACGGTCGGTCAACGTTCATAGCAAGATTGCTTACTGGCTAGCGGTCAAAGAATTTCTTAAATGCGTAAAAAGTCACGGCCCGTCCCGCTCGAGCGATCGAAGTCGTCAACGGAATCTGCTTGGGGCAAACCGAAACGCAGTTCTGAGCATTGCCGCAAGCTTGCACACCGCCCGGAGCCGTTAAGACTTCAAGCCGTTCCTTCTCAAGACTTTTCGCAACTGGGTGCGAATTGAACAGCATCGCTTGGGAAATCGCATGTGCGCCGATGAACTCGGATTCGTAAGCCCCCTTCTTGCGGGCTTCGAACGCTTCATCGCTTTCCCCAGCTTGTCGCTGTACTTCAACTTTGTTGAACTGTGGGCAAGCGTCCAAGCAGCAGCCGCAGCTCATGCACTGGCTCAAAGGATAGTTTTGTTCTTGGTCGTCTCGAGTGATCCGAGGACCGGCACCCATATCGTAGTAACCGTCGACCGGCACCCATGCCTGCACTCGCTTGAGCGAATGGAACAAACGGGAACGATCGACCATCAAGTCTCGAACGACCGGGAACTTGGTCATCGGTTGCAATTCGATCTCAGCAGAGTTGTCTTCGAGCAAACGATCCACCAACGCCGAGCAGCTTTGGCGCACTCGTCCATTGATCACCATCGTGCACGAACCGCAAACTTCTTCCAAGCAACCGCAATCCCAAGCGACAGGATTGACTTTCTTACCTTCCGAGGTCTTCGCTTGAGCAGCGATCTTTTGCAAGACGCTGATGACGTTCATGTCTGGTTCATATTCGACTTGATGTCGTTCCCAATACGGCGGTGTTCCCGGCCCGTCTTGGCGCAAGACACGCACATTGATCTTGGAAGGTCGGCGATCACTGCTGGATGTGGATGTACTAACTTCAGGACCTGGGGCAATCATCGAAATACCTTTCAGGGACTATTTAAACGTTGGTTGAATCTTTGGTTGTTATCTCTTTGAATTCAGTTTCCGAAAAGCGATTTCCGGAACGCGACTTGAGCGACTGATTGCAGCGGTATTTAAACCGCACCTACCAGTTTCTTTCCAGCAGACTTTCCGTCGGCTTGGCCAGCTTGTTCAGCCGCTTTGTTGCGTTCCTTCCAAACCTCTTCGATAACTTCTGCTCCGACCAAACCGTAAAGTCGTGGTCGTGGTTTGAGCAACCTTGTGTCGATGTCTTCGTAAGCCAGGTCAGGTTCGCTGCCGTTCCAGCTGCAAACCGAAGACTTGAGGAATTTGCGTGTGTTCTCATCGAACGCATCGCACCACTTCTCAGCTTCCTTCTTGCGTTCCACCGGATCGGTTGCACTAAGACTTGGCATGCAGAAATCTGGCTTGTAGTGTGCCCCACGGCTCTCGTCTCGCATCAACGCACCCTTGAGAATGCACTGAGCGATCGGGATCATGTCCTGAACGGACTTGGTGAACATCACGTTCTGGTTTGTCCAGTTGCCTGTATCGGCTAGCGAGCAACGAGCGGAGCGCTCAAGCATTTGCGTAACGCGATCGTAGGCTTCTGTAAGCTGACTGTTGTATCGAACGACGGTTGCCGCGCGGGTCATGGTATCCCCAAGCTCTTGGTGGAGCAGATAAGGATTCTCGCCAGCGGCAGAAGCTTGCGAAAGGAGCTTCTTGTGACGCTCTTGATGCTTGCTCTGCGCACCTTCGAAGATGCTCTTTGGCAGATCAGCCGCAGCTTTGTTGTTCTTCATCCAGTTCACGATGCCAGGACCGACGAAGAGCCCTGAGAAGATGCAGCTGAGCAGCGAGTTAGCACCGAGTCGGTTTGCACCGTGGTACTGGTAATCGCACTCGCCGATAGCATACAAACCGGGGATGTTGGTCGATTGGTTGCGAGGCGAGCCCGGCAGCAATCCACCGTCTGCATTCGCTTCGTAGTCGACCCACAAACCACCCATGCTGTAGTGAACAGCAGGGAAAATCTTCATTGGCTCTTCCCGAGGATCTACCCCTTGGAACTTCTCGTAGATCTCGAGAATTCCACCGAGCTTGCGATCGAGTTCATGGCGAGGGATGTGGGTCAAATCCAAGTAAACGCACATGCGGTTAGGATCGACCGACAGACCTTCGTTAACGCAAATGTTGAAAATCTCGCGAGTCGCGATGTCTCGAGGAACTAAGTTCCCGTACTTTGGAAATCGCTCTTCGAGGAAGTGGTATCGATCGCTTTGAGGGATCTGCTTCGGTGGACGTGTGTCGTTCGGACGGCGTGGAACCCATACTCGACCACCTTCTCCACGAGCCGACTCGCTCATCAACCGCAACTTGTCCGCACCTGGAATCGCCGTGGGGTGAACCTGGATGAACTCCCCGTTGCCGTACTTCGCACCAGCTTGGAAACATCGACTCGCTGCGCTTCCCGTACAGAAGACCGACATCGTCGAGCGACCGTATACCAATCCGCAACCCCCAGTGGCGACAATCACCGCATCGGCTGCAAAAGAACGAATCTCCATCGAGACCATGTCTTGAGCCACCGCGCCGACACATCGCCCGTTATCATCGAGGATCGGCCCGAGGAAATCCCAGAACTCATACTTCTTGACCAATCCGACCACTTCGTGCCGGCGGACTTGCTCATCCAAAGCGTAAAGCAATTGCTGACCGGTCGTCGCTCCGGCAAACGCAGTCCGCTTGTAAAGCGTGCCACCGAATCGGCGACGATCGATGAATCCTTCTGGTGTTCGGTTAAAAGTCACCCCGAGGCGGTCCATCAAATCGATGACCTTCGGAGCCCAGTAAGCCATTTCTTTGACCGGCGGTTGGTTCTGCAGAAAGTCCCCACCGTAAATCGTATCGTCAAAGTGATTCCACTCGTTATCACCTTGCTGACGCGTCTGGTCGTTGACGCTGTTGATCCCACCCTGCGCACAGACGCTGTGAGATCGCTTCACCGGGGTAAGACTCAAAAGATCGACTGGCACCCCAAGCTCCGCTAACTTCATCGTAGCTGCAAGCCCCGCCAATCCACCACCGACGACCAACACTCGATTGTTAGCCATGTTGCTCTCTTCTCACTTGTTTTCGAAAATAGTGCTTTTGGAATTTTCTCGACGCCGCTGTGGGCAACGTCTGAATCTTTTTGTGTTGTCTGCAAATCCTACGGTGAACTTATCCCCGCCCAGAACGATTATTCGTGGTTGGAATGCCCGTCGGTTGTTTTGTGTGCATCGGGTTTGATCATCCGGCCCTCAACACGAACCTTGTACATCTTGTCTTCCACTTCCTTAGCCGCAACTGGATCGGTTTTGATCACCGCTGCCAAGGAACTTAGGCCAGCTAATCCAATGAGTACCCCGAAAGCAGCACAGGCAACCGAAGCTCGCTTCTGGGCTTTGGGCGAAATCCACACCCCCCAGGTAATCCCAGCGGTCCAAATTCCGTTCGCCAAGTGATAGGTACAAGCCAAAACGCCGACCAAGTAGAACAGCGGCCAGAAAATACTCAGGCTTCCCATCGCTTTTGCCAGCGAACTAGCGGCGTTATATGGGCGGAATTGAGCCATTCCAACTGGCTCGACCAACCCCAACCACCAATCCCAATGGAACCAGCCGTGCAAGTGAAGTACGTGTGTAAAAATGAAGAGAAAGGCGATGTATCCAGTGATCCGTTGCAGCGAGTATCGCTTGTTGCTCGTATACGTATAGTTGCGCGTATTCGAATGCCCACTCATCGCGATCCAAACGCCGACGATCGCATGGAACAGGATTGGAAGGAAAATGAACACCCATTCGACGACCGGTAGAAACGGAATCGAATGGATGGCGAAAACTGCGTTTTGGAAGACATCCGGACCACCGCTCAAGCTAGCATTTGTAAGCAGGTGGACGCACATGTACGCCCCGACGGGGATCAACCCGCTGAGCGAGTGGAGTCGTCGGATCAAAAAGTCGTACTTTTTGAGGAAGGATTGGGAGGGGCCGGCGGGACTCGATGGGGACGATTCTGTGGAGGTCATTCTCTAAACTTTTCTACGGCTACGACTTCGGCCGATGGTGGACGGCGGACGACGAAATATTGCCCTTGCGACAGGTTCCATACGAAGGGTTACTGTAGAGGATAGCCCACAATTAACCAATTACCAAGTCTTCCGAACCCCTATAACCCTTACAAACTCGGAACTCACCCTTGTTCTGCTATCCTAATTGGATTAATCGGCACCCCTTCGGCGCCCCCTCCGGAGGAAACATTCAGTTTTTTGTGATTTCGTTGACATTACCGCCGATAACGAACTATACTCGAACCCGGTCTGACCGGCGGGTTACCCGGCCGTAACTTTCCTTGTCCTCCTCACTTCCTGAATATTCGGACTTCGGTTGACTCATGACACGACTCGGCCAAATCTTCACGTTGCTGCTTCTGATCCTCAGCGTCGCTTTTTTCGTCGCTTCGGTCGCGGTTAACGCGTCTCACAAAAATCTTCGTGACCAAGTTACGGAGTACCAATCTCGCGTACGGTTATTGGACACTTCGATCGAAGAGCTCAAGAAAGCCGCCGAGACGAACAAGACGCAGCTCGCTCAGGAGCAAGTCGCACGACGCGTCTCGCTTGCCGCTCTGCAAACTCAACTCACTACCGAGCTTGATAAGAATCAGCAAGCCAACACGCAGCTGAACGACTTGAACTCGAAAAATACGCAAGCTACGCAAAGTTTGGCGCAGACGCTTGCTGAACTGAAACGAATCACCAGCGAAAATGATCTTCTCAAACAAGAGATTGACAAGATCATCACAGACCGAAATGGTCAACGTCGCACCGTAATCAACCTCACCGACGAACTCAATGGCTTGAAGAGCAAGAGAATCGACCTTGAGTCGGAAATCAAGAATCTTCGAGACCAAGCAACGTTGTATCAAGCGATGGCAGATACCCGTGGTGCTGCTCTTGCCGCGGCTGGTTTGAAAGATCCAGACGATGTTCCTCCAAGCGACTTGAAGGGTGTTGTGCTCGCTGTAGGTTCCGACTCCTCGGTTGAGATTTCCGTTGGACGTGACGATGGACTTCGTCAAGGACACCAGCTCGATGTCTTCCGAAATGGTTCCTACCTCGGACGAATCGAAATCCGAACAATCGCTGACGACAAAGCTGTTGGCAAGGTTTTGCCAAGCTTCCGAAAAGGCTTTATTCAAGCCGGCGATCGCGTTGCATCCAAAGTTTACTAGCTAGCTTAAGAATCAACTTTGAGGATGGTCAAACATCCTTGAGCACCTCGCGTCGCATTCCAACGAATCCTCCTGTTTCCTGCCACAGCATCGATTATGTCCAAGCAACCGATCTCGATCTACACGATGATGATCATCCTGGCCAATATCTTTATGTTGTTGGCGTGTATCTTCATGGCTATCGAATACTTTGGCCGATGGGGTGGGCCTTCCTCTCCTAAAGCCCCGAATGTGCAATGGACGCACCAACTCTCCGATTCGAACTACGTCTGATTCCTGCCTGGAATCTTCTGTCCTTGGTCGTATTGTTTCTATCGCAGGCTGGAGTTTGCCTTGCGAGTGAATCAATCCCCTCGACCAAGCAGCAAACCGCTATATGCACGCAGAGGGTTGTACACCACGCAATCCTCCACGACGGCGACACCCGCTCGTTCAGTGTTTATCTTCCGAATCAAAGTCCCAGTTCGTGCGAACCACTTCCGGTCATCTTCGCCTTCCACGGCGTCTTGATGAACGGACAGACCATGGCGGAAATGACTGACTTGCATGAACTCGGTGCTCGCTGCGGCTTCATCGTCGTCTATCCAGATGGTTCAGGCCACGGCCGGTTTCGAACATGGAATGCCGGCGGTCGCTCTGGTCGACTTGAGCGCGTCGCAGAAGATGATGTTGGATTCGTTCGAGCCATGCTGCGAATCGTTCAAACCAAGTATGCGATCGATCCAGATCGGATCCATGCGACGGGATTCTCAAACGGCGCAATGATGTGTTATAGACTTGCTGTCGAGATGCCGCACGTATTCGCGTCGATCGCCCCAGTCGCCGGGACCCTCGCCGTCCCTGCAACTCCATCGACGATTATCACCCAATCGCCACTGCATCCTCGCGCAGTGCCATCCCTGCATATCCACGGTACAGAAGACAAATTCGTTCCTTGGGGCGGCCCGAATGCTCGTACCCCGAAGAACCTAGATTTCTTCAGTGTACAACAAACCGTGGCAGCTTGGACTCGGCTTCATGCATACACCTATAACACGTCAATCCTCTGCAACGCTTTGCCGTGTTCTGACCGAGTTCAAGATGGGACTCATATCGATATTCAATCCTACCAAATCGACTCGTCCTCAAATCCAATCGCAATTGAACTTGTTCGTGTCCATGGTGGCGGGCACACTTGGCCTGGCGGCAAGAATCGCGAATGGCTCGTCGGTACAACTTCAAAGGAATTCAACGCCAACGAGCGGATGTGGAAGTTCTTTCAAGAGTACCCCAAGAAATAATTCGCATGTGATTCGTGGCTTCGGCCCAATGGGAAAACCGAATCCAAAACACTTCCGTAGCCTGGACCTCCAGGTCCGGGCGTACGGACTGTTCACGCAAAGAAGCCAAGACGCCAAGAAGACCGAGCACGGTGAGTCATTGAAGCTGTTCTTAGCCCTGCGGGAGATTTTGGAGTCAAGTGGCTGATAGGCGATAGGCACGAGCTAATTCTCCATCCCTGATCCCTAATCACTGTTCTCCACCTCATTTACCGATACAAAACCGGCTGAACAACGCATCGAGAATATCGTTGTTGGCCACGGTGCCGGCAACTTGACCAAGCTCATCGAGGGCCACTCGCAGTTCACCCGCTATGATTTCGTCCCCAACCGATTCGACCGCAGCTTCCTTTGCCAGCCGGAGGCTTTCAAGCCCTCTGACTAATGCTTCGCGACAACGCACACCTGTCATCGGCACCACGTCGATACTTTCCTCTCGCCACTCTCCCACCGCTTGCTCCATTCCTTGTATCAACTCATCGATTCCTCGGCGATCGACGATGCTGAGACAAAAAGTTCGCTCGACGGGGATGGGCCAAGACAACTTGTCAATCGCTTCTGCTGAACCGCTCCAGCAATCAAGCTTCGTGCGCACACCCCACACACGCTTACCGTGTAAGGCCTGCCGTAACCTCGCTTGATCAAGACCCACGGAAGCGTCGGTTTGATCCAAAGGGACACAGAGAACAATCAAGTCAGCTTCGCTGAGTTGTTCCCAAGTCTTCTCTTGCGCGATTCCTCGCGGGGTGGATCCAGAAGAGTCGAGTGACTCTAGCCCAGCAGTGTCTAGCAGATCCAATAAAGCCGAACCGATTTCGAGTCGCGTGCGGACGTAATCGCGCGTGGTACCTGGTTCATCGCTGATGATCGAAACAGATTTCTTAGCGATCGCGTTAACCAGCGAACTTTTTCCAGCGTTTGGTACTCCAACCAAGACCACTTGAAACTCTACACTCTGGCCTCGTCTGTGTTCGATCTGCTCGACCAACGACTTGACTTCGGCTTCCGCTTGGACCAACCTGCGTATGACTTCACCACGATTCACAAACTCGATGTCTTCATCGACGAAATCTAGACCAGCTTCCAAATCGGCCAACAACTCAATGAGACTCCGCCGCAGTTGCTTCAGCGGAGTGGCTAACCCACCAGCGAGCTGTTGCAATGCGACTTGAAACGCCCGCTCCCCTTGGGCGTGAATTACCCCTAAGACCGCTTCGCATTGCGTAAGGTCCATCCGGCCAGCCAGAAATGCTCTCAGAGTGAATTCACCAGGTTGGGCCATGCGAGCCCCGGCTCCCAAGACCATGCCTTGCACCTGTTCAAGAATTACCGGTGCACCGATCAGATGCAATTCCGCCGATGGCTGACCGGTATAACTTCGGACTCCTGGCCAATAAAAGACTGCGACTGGGATTACCCCAAGCCCATCGGGCTGCAGCTCCAATTCAAACCGTCGAGCTTTTTGCGTCGGATGGTTCCAATCCGAGCTCAAGCTGGGGAAGAGTTGTTCCAAGACCTCGCGTGTTTTTGGTCCTGAGATTCGGATCGCCCCACGCAATGCCCCTTCGCGTCCTGTCGCGATCGCACAAATCGTCGAATCGGTTTCGAATTGCACACAATACCCTTCAAATGTTCTACGCACGAACCAACCGTCATCCAAGCTGGCCAAGCGTGAGTAGTGTAATGTTGGTTAGGATTAGCTTAGTAGTTAAAAGAACAAACAGATGCTGGCTGTACATGGGGCTTTCGACCTTCACACCCTTTGCACTTGCCTTCGGCATCGACTAGGCCTGTGATCCATTAGCAAGGGGGTTGCTTCCCAGCATTTACCTGTCCTCTGGTCGTGTACTATTAACATACCTTGCGGCAGACTTTTGTGCACGAATTTTTGATCGAGGTTCTCAGGCTTCGTCAATCGCTTTTGAGAGTCTTGTGATAGCGATAAAAGCTTACGTTTGGACATGGCGGTACTTCCTATGGGAAAGCCGCTAAACTCTAGAACATATTTTTGTACGCAACTTTAAACGGGGTAAAACAAACAGACCCATGACACCATCGCATTTCATCTCCGTGCACCACTCGTTTTACCGTTTACGAACAAGCGTGCTGTTCGGATTGGCGCTACCCGCGCTGTGCGTCTTGCAAGGTGTTTCTTTCGC
>CAIJIZ010000136.1 GCA_903820735.1 uncultured Pirellula sp. | reverse complement strand
GCCAGAAACAGGACAAACACCGATGCAAAGTAGACTGTGGCCATAATGGTGATCACAGTCAAAACAAAATATAGAATTAACCATAGAGTGTTGCGGCGAGCTTGATCTTGATGAGAAAAAAAATCCACAACTTCCCTCGCTAATCAGGCGGCGACGAATCCATGGTCAACAGGTAATGCACTTTGACCGTCAGCACTTAAAAGGAAACCTTGACCGGTTCCTTCTGCTCCGGCTCGGTCAGTTCCCACAATGCGGCTCGTTGGAAGTTCCCCATCCCAGCAACGATGCTGTTCGGGAATAGCTCCGTCGCGGTGTTGTAGGCAGTCACCGCATCATTGAAAGCTTGCCGTGCAAAGGAAATCTTGTTCTCCGTGCTGGTGAGCTCTTCTTGCAAAGCCAACATGTTTTGATTGGCTTTCAAATCGGGGTACGCTTCCGATAATCCGATGAATCGATTCAACGACCCGGATAAAGCCACTTCGGCCGTCGAGAGATTCTGAATCGCTTTGGGATCCCCAGGGTTCTCCGCCGCTTGCTTACCCGCTGCCATCGCAGTATTGCGAGCACGAATGACCGCATCAAGCGTCTCTCGCTCATGCTTCATATACCCTTTTGCCGTCTCGACCAAATTGGGAATCAAATCGTACCGACGCTTGAGCTGAACATCGATCTGGGCATACGCATTCTGGAAACGGTTCCGCAGCGTCACCAAGCCGTTGTACAAGCTGATTACGTAAAACAGCAAAAACAAAACGATGAGAAAAACCACCCCCAAGCCCGTCAATAATCCCGCCATGCTTATCCATCCTTTCGCGATTGCGACCGATATCAATTCGCTCGTGAATCTTAAAGTTTGCAGTTCAATCCAAACCGCCTAACTGCTGCCAAATCGACAACAACTCCGATTATACACTAAGCTATCTAGGCCACACCCACGATGAACAAAGGCGCCCTGATTTTAAATTCCATCCAAAAAGAGTCTGGACCTCTTTACGGAGCAAGCTTGCCAGGGGGATAGAAGCCCCCGGCTGAAGCAGCTTTAGTAGGCCGCCGTGGAAACACAGGTAAGCTATCCACGGATGCTCCCACCTGAAATCCAAGTGTCCCCTGAGAAATCGGTTGTGGCACTAACTCGTGCATTTTGCCGAGATCCCAACCCGTGCGCTGAGGCCACAACCCCAAAACCTCCATACCCAACTCGTTGCGCAACAACGTGGAGTCGGAGTCAATTTCAAGCTCCTCGCTGGACATCGACATCCGAACATTCAACCATTGCTCAAACGTTAATGCATCATAGGCATTGTCCAAGCCTCTAAAATCGATCCAACGTCCGAGATCGTCCAACTTCTTCGCCTGAGCCGCAAAAGCCCAATCGTTGCAATCTGTAGCATCCCATTCCACCAAAGACTTCGCCCCCGCGTAAACGCACTGATTCGAAACCCGAACGACCGCAATGGGGAACGGATTCGCCGGACTTAAGACCACCTTAAGCCATGGGCTGAGGGTGATGAACGTCGAAGCGTCGAGCTCCATGCGAACCCTTGGCGATCGGTTCGCCGTGCGCCAAGATTCTGGCACACCCAGCGAACCAGATACGGCGATCCACCTCTCTCGGACCGGCAAGTCCCCTCG
>CAIJIZ010000135.1 GCA_903820735.1 uncultured Pirellula sp. | reverse complement strand
TGAACTGTCAGCTTCGTCGTGCGTCGATTGAGACGGTTTTGATAAACCCAGAACAAACAACTCGCACCGGTTGGGGTGACCGGAGCGACTTGGAATCGATGAAAATTTGATGGTTTGTTTTGCCAAGAGTCAATTACCTCATGGTCGTCTGAACAGATCTGTTTCCCCAGCTTCTCTGATAGGTTGGGAAACTGACCGAAGTAGGTTATTCGAAGAAGCCGACGTTTAGCGAAAACGCAAAAAGTCGGCCTTTTTCGTAATTTCCCGCAGTCTCTCGGGTATCGAACACTCAGCAGAGACTTGGTTGCCGGTCACGACTTTCACTGAAACAGCCCTCACAACGGCGAAACTTTGGTCGGGAATAGTTCGTGTCTCAAAACGACTGTTTCAAGTTCTGCGTAAAGAAAACTCCGATCATTTGTAAATAACAGAACAGTAGAAAACACACGAACTACTTGCCTGAAACCAATGCAAAGCGCACAGCGGTCGCTACGGGCGTGTCGCTTCATTCGCTACATTAGGGATACCGTTGCAAGATTACCACTTGTTGCTCGCCCCGAGGAGTTGTCTTCGAAATGCTGATACGGATCGTGTTCTTCCCTGTTCTCATTCTCCAGTTCTACACACTGGTTAACTTATGTCACGCGGATACCGAGGTAGAGTTCCCCGAGGATTCAGTTGGAAGCCTTTACTGTGCTCCGCCTGAAAAGGTCCGTTTCGGTGCCGAAGCTCACCTAGCGCAACACGCGCCAGAGTGGGGAATTCTCGCGGCTGCTGCCGGGAAAGTACAGCTTCCCGACGGCATGTTAATTCGACTTAGTATGCACAATGCACCGAACGAGAGCAAGTTAGTCAAAGATACCAGCTGGGTTAACAACTTCCCAACTCATGCGATTCATTCTTTGCTTATCAATATACCGCTCAATGATCGCCAGTTTTCGAGGTTTGGAAACTGGACTGGACTGCAAGAACTGGTACTGAGAGATTGCGAAGTAACATCAGCCATTGCTTCAGATTTGGCCAAGCTAACTCAATTGAAGAGTCTTAATCTCGCTCGGTTGCCAGCGATTGACGACGAACTCATGGCAACGGTGGCAGAGTTTCCCAATTTGCAGGAGTTCACCCTGCGCCGGGCGAAGGTAACCGATTCGGGAATGGCCCTGTTATCGCGCAGTCGTAGCCTAACGTACGTTGTGGTAGACGGTGTGGCAATCACGGACGAGGGTGTCGCGTCCTTAGTGAAGCTTCCCAACCTCCTCGCGCTCAACGTATACGCAGAGGAGTCCGACGAAGGGGAGAGCGCGTCGATCCAAAGTTCGCAAACCAAAGTTACTGATGTAGGCTTGGACCACATCGGGAGATGCACCCAATTGGAATCGCTGAATATTCATGGAGCCAAAGTATCGTTGGCAGGTTTACAAAGGTTGTTCGAGCATTGTACCAAGCTGCGTTATTTGGCGTTGAGCCGGCGTGCGGTCGATGTAGGGGCGTTGGGAGCTGCAAGCAGTTTGGCACATTTGGAAACCATTCGAATCACTGGTACCGAACTGAATGATCAAGATGCTAGACATCTAAGCCAGCTTAGAAACCTCCGCCGGGTTGTCGGCAATCTGCAAATCGGAAACGAGGGGGTTGAGCAGATCGCAGCACTGCAACATTTGGAATACTTGCATTTTTCGGGGGAAGCGAATGATGAATGTATGCAATTCTTAGCGAGGCTGCGGAATCTTCAAGAGCTATCAGTCCAAGGAACTCAGGTCACGGATGAAGGCCTCGCATTGCTCAAAGGTTCGTCACGCCTGGAGCGAGTTCAACTCAACGGACAAGGCTTTACATCCCGATGCTTGCAAACAGCTGTCAATTGGCCAAACCTGAATAGGCTTTCTTTGTGGCACTTGGTTCCGAGGAAGGACGGAAAACTGGAGTGGAGCGAAATGTCGACGCTACCAGCCAAATTGCAATCGCTTGATTTCGCTTTTTGTCCCGAAATTGGTGACGAACAGTTAAAGTTCATGAGTTCGCTCGCAAATTTGGAGTCTCTATCGATTCGAACTGAGGGTTTGAAGGGCATTACAGATATTGGCGCTGGCCATCTCGCTCAAGCACGTAGGCTGAAGTCTCTTACTATTCGACCGTCTTCCATTACCGATCAAGGCCTTTCGAGCTTGCAGGCGATGGAGTCCCTCGAAAATCTGGATATCACCAGCATGACAACCTCCACAGGCTTGGAGAGTTTAGGTCAACGCAAACTTCTGAAAAGTTTGGCAATCAGCTCACCCGATCTTTCCATCAAGGATGCCGAAGGATTCCAAACGCGGCACCCACATGTTCTGCAATTTCAGTTCCATGAATGCGACTTTTCTCGAGCGGAATCCGATGTCAAGCAGGATTTAATTCTTCGACGTGGTTCGTTGAGCAATAGAGCGAAGTTGAATGCACTAGAGGGAAAAGTCCCGCCTGCGCTCAATGCAACAGCGTGGACACCCATGCATGGCGACGTGAAACTTGAGAAGCTTCGAGGCAATGTTGTTTTGCTCGATTTTTGGGGGACATGGTGTGGTGCTTGTCTTAAGGAACTTCCCCGCATACGCGAACTCCATGCAAAGTACCGCGAGCAGGGGTTGGTTGTTATCACAATTCATTCCACCGAAGGGGCGGACAATATGGCATCTTTTCTTAGCAAGACCCCATTTCCCTGGCCAAATGGTTGCGATGTTAACGATCAAACTGCCTCAGCATTCGCTGTGGATCGCTGGCCATCGACATATCTGATTGACAAACAAGGAAAGCTAAGATTTGCCAATCCGCTGAACGATCAGCTTGAGGAGGCAGTCAAGTTGTTGATTGAAGATTAGTGCCTAGTAGCCTTCTCCCCTATCAACGCTTCAACGCAACGTTTGCCAAGTTTGTAACGAGTATCACATTGCGAGCAGCGTGAGATTCTCTAGAGACGCCCCCGCTCGTCGTCACCGCTGCCAAGTTTTGAAGTTGCGCAGATTATGCCTGAAAGGCCGACGCATCCCTAGCGGTGGCCGAAAGGACGCGGTGCGACGCCCAATCGAGACGAGGCCCGATATCCTTCGCTGAAAGACACTGACACAAGAACTGATGCCCAAAGAGATTTGGGCACTAATCCTCAGTTACAAACTGATTCCTGCCATGATCGCTCAATCAGCGTTGAAGAATGGAATCGAACCAAGGAACATCAGCTTCAAAGGCGGAATGCAAACTCTCATTGCATTTTAGCCGCGGCATAACGAAGGTTAGCAAGATTGGCCAGGGCGCCTCGGCAATCACCCGCTTTTTTGAATTCGCTCCGGTTTGGCACGCCGGTGCGCCGGCTTTCATCACTAGTTCGCAACGGCTTCTAGATCATGGGAGGCCGTTGATTTCAGGACTCGCCGTTGCTCTTCCCAAAAGACCGGAATGCCCTTCCGGCAATGCTGCAAACTGATGTCTGCGAACGCCTGACCTGCCATGATCGATTCGACGATATCCGGCGCAAGCGAGGTCAGTTGCAGCATACGCCCTACGTAGCTGCGGTCGACGCCTTGCTCTTTGGCGATGTCCTCGAGGTCTTCGAATTGCCCCGATTCCAGTTGCTCCTGCCATGCGTACGCTTTGGCCAGGGCAGTCAGCAGCGCGTTGTTTGGGACCGCAGCTTCAATGGAGTCCGATTCGATACTGTCAGCCAAGATCATCTGCCGGCCATTGCGGCGATAGAACCTCACGGGAACGGAAACCACCACCTTGCCACCATCCCGGCGCACGGTGATCTTGCTATCGGACACCGCGAACGCAGGTTCAATGTTCTCAGAGCTCAGATCATCCTCAAGTGGTTGGTCGGATTTTTTCGCCTTTGGTCGTTTCGCTTTAGCCATCTGCTCGCTCGCTCATTGGGTTCAATTCACCGACGATCTGTTCGATCCCATTAGCCCGGAAATGGATGTCGACGCTGGCTTTAGAAACTGTGACCATTTCAACAAGCAACTCTAGGACTCGCGATTACTCCTCGGGGTACAGAACCTCCCAGACCGGGTCGAGTCGCTGAAGGGCCAGGGTGACCTGGGATAAGTCGACGGCTCTCGTGGAGGCGGCCCCGGATTCAAGACTACGAATAGAATCGCCCAGCGATTTCATCTCAGCGTTGAGCCGCTTGAGTTCCGACTTCACGAACGGACTATCTGGATCCTGCAAGCCTAGAAGTGATC
>CAIJIZ010000134.1 GCA_903820735.1 uncultured Pirellula sp. | reverse complement strand
GCTTTCCAGCTCAGCCAAAGACCTATGCCGAAGGAAACATCCTTACTTCCTGCATCCCCGCAGCGACTACCGAAATTAGCCAATCCGTACGATATCCATGAACCCTTGGATTCGCGGGTCCAATCCTATCTACACGCGAACTGCGCATCGTGTCACGCCCCTGCCGGTGGTGGCAACTCAGCGTTCGACCTACAGTTCCCAACCCCTTTCGAGAAAATGGGACTAATCGATAGCTATCCGAAACACCAAGACTTCGGTATTCAATCGGCCAAGCTCATCGCTCCAGGCCTTCCCCAACAAAGCATCTTATTGCAACGCATTGCAATACGGGGCAATGGGCAGATGCCCCCAATCGCGTCGAACATCGTCGATCAGAACGCAGTGGATCTGATCAAGTCATGGATCGACGCGATTCCCATTAATCCTTAATTGCACTCATCAATTGCAATCATCAACAAGTTCGCTACTAGCGAACGTTGATTTTTACTTTGTTCAATTTGCCAGAGAACGTTGTGCGCGAACCTTCTCCATAAGCTTCGTCGACAGCCGTCCCAGTATCAATACCGGTATCGGCTGTGTCATCCAGAGAGAAGACGTTTGGCTGGGTCTTCTCGATTCTTCCCTCTCCGATCTTCTTGTCATCGTCGAAGAGATGAATCGTTCCTCCAGCGCCCCGTGCCCCACCCTGCCCCTCATAATCGAAGACCACCTTCACGGTATGCTTGCCTTCGCCTAGAGCCTGAGTACTTTGAACTTGGAACATCTCCAGTCCTAAGAAATTGTAAGAGAAAGCGGGCTTACCGTGATTGACCCAGAAGGCCCATCCACCAAAACGCCCACCCTGAGCGAGTAGAACACCATGGTCTTTGCCTTCCTTGACTTCTACATCGGCCACCATTTCAAAAGAAGTGTTCTTCACATTGATAAACGCATTCTCTGGCATGAAAACCATTCCAGGAAAAACGGTCAATTCCGTTCGACCATCCATCAAGTCCGGTCGTCCTGCAACCTTTGGATCAAAGCGTTCGATCGTTCGATCGTCGATCGGCAATACATGATGCTCGATTGCTTCCTTGGTAAACAACGCTTGTAACTCCTTGAGCTTGGCTGCATTCCCCGAAGCCAAATCGCGGGACATGCTGAAATCTTCATCGACGTGATAAAGCTCCCATAGGTCCTCGGCAAGCGGTCTGCGAGGAGACGCTTCCCAAGGTGCCTTGTGCACCGTGCCTGCGAACCAACCATCATGATAGATAGCTCGATTCCCTGCCATCTCGAAGTACTGAGTATGCCTCGTGCTCGCTGCATTCGGTGCGTCAAAGCTGTAAGCCATACTCACACCTTCAATCGGTTGCTGCGTAATGCCGTTAACTTCTTTCGGCGCTGGCACACCTGCCGCTTCGAAAATTGTTGGAGCCAAATCCACTACGTGGTGAAACTGACTGCGAACTTCTCCCTTGGACTTAATCCCCTTCGGCCAATGAAACACCATCCCGTTTCGCGTTCCACCAAAATTACTCGCTACTTGCTTGGTCCATGTAAACGGTGTGTTTCCAGCAACAGCCCAACCAGCTGCAAAGTGGTTAAAGCATTCCGGTCCACCCCACTGATCGATCTTTTTGAGCATGAACTCTGTCGACTCAGCAACTCCGTTGAAATAGGTCATCTCGTTGAACATACCAAGCATCCCACCTTCGGCACTCGCGCCGTTGTCTCCTACAACATAGACAATCAAGGTGTTGTCGAGCTCACCCATCTGCTCAATGCTCTCAACTAACCGACCAACTTCATGATCGGTATGGGAAGCGAACCCTGCATATACTTCCATCTGCCTTGCAAACAATCGCTTTTCATCAGCACTGAGCGCATCCCAATCCTTGATATCCTTCGGCTTGTTCGCTAACTTCGTGCCGCGTGGGACGACCCCAAGCTCAATCTGACGCGCCAAGGTTTCCTCACGCAATCGGTCCCAGCCGCTATCGAACGCTCCACGGTATTTCTCAATCCACTCCTTGGGCGCATGATGCGGGGCATGCGTCGCCCCAGTAGCAAAATACATGAAGAATGGCTTGTCCGGTGTAAGCGATTGTTGCGATCGCATCCACGAAATAGCCTGATTCGTCATGTCGGTCGTGAAGTGATAATCCTCCTCATGCTCCGGCTTGCGCTTGAATGTCGTCCCATGAGCAATCATCGGATCCCACTGATTCGTCTCGCCACCGATGAAACCATAAAACTCTTCAAATCCCGATCGAGTCGGCCAACGATCAAATGGACCACTGACGCTGACTTCCCACGGCGGCGTCTCATGGTACTTTCCCCACGCAGAAGTGGAGTATCCATTGAGTCGAAGTACCTCTGCCATCGGGGTAATCGATTGCGGACGAATGCCCGTATTACCAGGGAACGCTGTCGCCACCTCCATAATGGCCCCTGCATTGTTGCTGTGATGGTTATACCCCGTCAACAAAGCAGTTCTCGTCGGACTACACAATGCAGTTGTATGGAATCGATTGTATTTCAAACCCGCCGATGCCAATCGCTCAAGCGTAGGCATCTTGCACGGACCACCAAATGCACTCGAATGTCCGAACCCAATATCGTCAATCAGAATGACCACGACGTTCGGTGCCCCCTCCGGGGCTTGCAAATTCCACCGCTTCGGAGGTTTCGCATCACGCGCATCCAAGTTTTCATACGTCGGACGCAACGGCTCATGGATCGGCAATACGGTCCGATCCACCGAAGTATCCTCCTCAACCATCGCATGAACCATCGTGTTCGATAGTGCGCCGACCGACGCTGCCATCAGGAGTTGCCAACTCCGTAGCTTTACCAATGTTGTACGCATTCTGTTCCCTAATCAATAATCCACTTCTAAACTTTAAATCCAATGGGAGTTGTCCTTGAACACCGCTTCCCATTGCTCGAACCCCTGCTCAAGTTCTTCTACGCTACCAGAACACAGGACTTGATGGAAGCATTTCCCTTCGAACCGAATGATTTCCCCCCCAGATCAACCGCTCCCACAAGTGAGTAGTTTTATCCGCCAGCCCCGCCGAGATGGCATGCAACCAACTACTTCAGCTGATACACTACACACCTAAGCAATGTTCGCAATTGAGTAGGATTCCCTAGAGATGCAGTCATCGTTCCAGCCAAAAGAACACCCCAATACTGCATTAGCCACCATCGCTATAGTTGTCTGGATGTGGTTCGCGTACCTCTTAAACTACTGCGATCGGCAAGCCATCTTTGCAATGTTCCCGGTTCTGAAAACCGACCTGCAAATGACAGATCTTCAACTCGGACTCACCGGAACTGTGTTCCTATGGGTCTACGGTTTAGGTTGCCCAATCGCCGGAATCCTCGCCGATCGATTCCCCAAAGGCAACATGGTTGTCGTTAGCTTGATACTCTGGAGTCTTGTGACTATCCTCACCGGCTTATCGACCTCTGCAACCATGCTCCTTGGCTTACGGGCCGCCATGGGAATCTCCGAAGCACTCTTTATGCCCGCCGCCATCGCGCTGACATCCGAAGCCACCCCGCAGAAATGGAGATCCAAGGCCGTAGCTAGTTTGACCACGGCGCAAATCGTAGGAATCGTCGCAGGCGCATCCTTCGGAGGCTCGATGGCTCAATCTGGACAATGGCGGCAAGCGTTTTTTATTCTGGGATCCATCGGCTTGCTCTACGCCCTCCCCTATGCATGGTTCTTCTTAATCCACTTTCCTCAACGGGAAGAACTTCGTACTCAATCTCACAGTACCAACGACAATGTAGCCCACGATGAACCGTCGTTCGCAAACCACTCGTGGACTTACCGCATACTTACCCTTCTTCTCACACCAACCTTCTGCTTACTCTGCTTGATCTTCCCATTATTCGTCTTCGGCCTTTGGATGATCTACAGTTGGCTTGCAAACTATATCCAAGAGACATTTGGGTTGACCTTAGCCCAAGCTGGATGGACTTCGACAGTTTACCTACAGTCCGCGACACTCGTTGGATTATTCGTTGGAGGTTTCGTCGCAGACTATTGGCGAACGAAATATCAATCTGGCCGATTCATGGCACTCCTTGTAAGCCTTCTGGGTTGTGCCCCGATCCTCGTTGCCATAGGCCAAGTTGATCGGCTTGAACATATGAAAATCCTACTTGTCGCGTTTGGTTTCCTATCCGGTTGGATGATGGGTAATATATTTCCAGCTACCTTTGAAGTCATTTCAAAGGAGTCACGTGCAAGCGCGGTAGGAATCCTCAATTTGTTTGGTGCGATCCTTTCCGGTTTCGCACCATTGCTCGTCGGGGCGTGGAAGGATTCCCTCGGCTTGCCAGGTATGCTTTGCGTAGCTGCCTCGGCCTACTTAATCGCTGCCGCTCTACTGCTGCTTACCATCTTTGTTTACCTCCCCAGCGACCTAGCACGCCGCAACCTAGAACAATACATTCCTGACGAACATGAGCTACCGAATCCTAATCGCTGAGTGTAAACAAGAAGTCTCGACGTTTAATCCAAATAAAAGCCATACGAGCGATTTTGGAATTCGGCGTGGAACTCAACTCCTGGATTATCATCGCACCGTGCGCAACGAGATAGGAGGAGCGCTGAGCGTCTTCGACGTCGATCCGGAAATCGAGCTTGTTCCAACCTACAGCGCATTTTTCATCACCTCAGGCGGAACCCTCGATGCACATGCTTGGACAACCATCCAACAAGACTTCTTGGCTGAATTGAAAATTGCCGCCGAAACCGGCTCTATCGATGCGATTTATTTTTGCATGCACGGGGCAATGTGCGCCGAAAATGAACTCGATCCTGAAGGCTATCTACTCGAACAAACTCGCGCTATCTTCGGTGAAGATATCCCAATCGTTCTATCCTTAGACTTGCACGGCATCGCTACGAGGAAAATGTTTCATCATGCAGATGCGATCGTCGCCTACCACACCTATCCCCACGTTGACTTCTTTCAAACCGGTGTCCGATCCGCAAAACTGCTATTGAGAATCCTTCGCGAAAACGTTCGGCCACTGACCGTTCGCGTTCCGATCCCTGCCCTCGTCCGAGGTGACGAACTGATCACCGAAACCGGCTTATTTGGAAGATGTATCGATCAAGCAAAGCAAGTCGAACAAGGTCCAAATGGACTCAGTGCTGGAATGTTTATCGGCAACCCATTTACCGATGTACCGGAACTCAACTCCGCCGCCTTTGTCGTTACCGATGACCAAGAATCGCTCGCAGAACAAACCGCACTAGCCATTGCTCAAGAGTTCTGGTCCTATCGTGAGAAAATGCAGGTCCCCCTTATTTCTCTTGACGAAATGCAGAAGCTCGTCCTGCAAATCCACAGCTCCAAACTTAACCAACCGCAGAGCACAATCGGACTTGTCGATGCGGCGGACGCAACCAGCTCAGGAGCCTCAGGCGATAGCAACGCGATCCTCCGAGCCCTGCTCGAATGCGGTTACGCCGGAAGCACTCTTCTCCCAATCGTAGACCAACCAGCCGTCGAACAAGCTTCCCAAGCCGGGATCGGAAACACCGTATCTCTTTCCCTCGGTGGAACGCTAGACCCATCACGATTCCAACCGATCACCATCACAGCACTGGTGAAATCTATTAGCGACGGACTATTCCGAAGCGAATCCTTTGGGGAATTATGGAACTCGGGAAAAACGGTTGTGCTTGAATCACGCAACTTCACCATTGTCGTATCAAGCCGGGCTGTAAATCTCTACGACCGCTCTTTCTATTTTGCTAACGGCCAAAATCCCAAAAGCTTTGATGCGGTGGTAATCAAATCCCCCCATTGCCAACACGCGATGTATGCGGCTTGGTGCAGCCACATGCTATTGATCGATGCTCCCGGCTCCTCGAGCGCCAACCTCAAAAGCCTCGGACATAAACGATGCGAGCGTCCGATCTTTCCGCTCGACGGAAATGTCAACTTTATGCCAACCGTGGAGATCTATCGTCGAAATCGATCTTCAGTTACACAATAAACAACTCAAACTTGCTACATCATCCTCATTCTCTTGACGACTAGCGATCATGAAAATCACTAAAATCACCTGTGCTGGACTGCGTGGCGCAACCCCCGAAGGTGGCTGGAGCAACGAAATCCAACCCGATGACTGCGTCCACACCCTCATCGCGGTTCATACAGATTCCAATCAGATCGGGATAGGAAGCGTTTTCACCAACGATCGCTTGGTCCAAGCCTCCCTTGATGTACTTCGTCCTCTGTACGAAGGAGAAAATGCTCTAGAACCCGAACGAGTCAGCGAAAAACTGCACCAACACATGTTCTGGCTCGGACGAGGTGGTTCTATCACGCACGCGATTAGCGGTATCGATATCGCATTGTGGGATCTGCTCGGACAAGCAACCGGACAACCCGTCGGACGACTCCTCGGTGGACAATACATCGATCGAATCCAACCGTATGCGTCATTGCTGATGCAAGAACCATCGAAAATGAAGGATAGCTTGGCACAAGTCAAACAGCATGGATTCCGTGCATTCAAAATCGGATGGGGCCCATTCGGTCGCCATAACGCTCAAATGGACGAATCGATCGTCGCAGCTGCCCGGGATGCTATCGGCCCCGATTGCCAACTGATGGTCGACGCCGGTGGATCCGACGCCTATTGGCACCGATCCTACAAGTGGGCAATCCAAACCGCTCGCATGCTTGAAAACTATAATGTCACTTGGTTTGAAGAAGCCCTTACGCCTGATTCAATCGATGACTTCATTAAACTTCGAGAACACTCTCCAGTCCCAATCTCCGGCGGTGAGGTCCTGACCCGTCGCCAAGCATTCCTACCCTGGCTCTCCCAACGCGCCTTCGATATCGTTCAACCCGATGTCACCAAAGTAGGAGGACTCAGCGAAGAACGACGTATCGCTTGGATGGCCCAAGATTACGGAGTTGAGTTCGTTCCCCACGGTTGGAACACCGCCGTCGGACTAGCGGCCGACTTGCAACTCGCCTCCGCTATTCCAAACACCCGTTTTGTGGAATACCTAACCGGCTCCCCCTTCATCGATGAAATCGTAGAAAACCCGTGGAGTATCGATGACAACGGGTACTTGATCATACCCAAGCTACCTGGACTAGGACTTCGCCTAAACCTCGATGCAGTTGAGAAGTACACCGGTAGCTTGCAATGGCTCGCTCCCTGATGCAACGTGCGAGAACACATCCGCGATCCTACGGGCGATCGAGCGTCCCCTCGATAGCAGCTAGACTTCGCTGAACCGTCACGGCTAATTCCAAATCCTCGATGCTCTTCTTCAATCCGACTGATGCAACGTGTTTGACCAACTCGGATTCCTGGAAGACCCCGACACCTCCAAGCTCGGCTCTCGCCTTGCCATCGAATCCATGCACCCAAAACCTCGGTTTCTCAATATCCCAAGGTCTTAGAAAATCGTCGCAAATAAGAGATGCTTTCGTACCTGCGATCTCGATCCATTTGCGTCCCGTGGCTTCATATCCACAATCCCAACTCGCGATGAGACTTCTGTGAGCCACACTCTGCCGTGATGATAGTGCGGCAAGCTTGGAACGTTTTAATCTCGCGATCGACTGAACTTGATACCAGGCGGACTCATTCGAGTCCGTCACACGTGTTCCATCAGACTGCACGGTGTCGATTTCGAAACCGGTCAACCAAGCCGTGGAGTACACACAGTACCAGCCTAAGTCCAGTAAACATCCTCCACCCATCGCCGAGGAAGAACGATGGTCTTGGCGTTCAAGAATGCCGCCGACACTGCAAGCAACACTTACTCGGCATATCTCACCGAGCTCTCCACCATCAATAACATCGCGCATCTGAACTGAACGAGGATGATGTGGAAACGCAGTCGCATCGACCAATACATTTCCAGTCTCCTTAACAACCGCAAGGATCTCGTCGGCTTCCTCAGGCCCAAGGGCCAAAGCCTTCTCGCACAATACCCTTTTACCAGCCCTCAGCGCGGCAATCGCCCAATGACTGTGCATCGAGGGTGGAAACGCAATATAAACCGCATCGATATCGGAGCGATCGATCGCCTCATTGAAATCTGTTGTGCCGTCCTGTACTTCGAACCGATCCTGCCAGTCCTGGAGTTTGCTCGGATCTCGGCCTGCACCCACCACCACCTCATGACCTGCGGCCCGAACCGCTTCGACCATCCGATGGGTAACACGCCCTATTCCGAGAAAAGCCCACTTCATTACATCGATGCCGGTACAAAGAACCACAGAATAGTAAGCACTGTACAGATCGTGTACGCAACGAAAAGGCTTGGACGAAACACTCTCAATGGCACATTCGATGCGCTCTTCGAGTACAAAGTGCTCAACACTCTCCAATAGTATCCCGCAGCAACTACCGCGTTGAATGCCATCAGCACGCCCATCACGAGGCTCATGGAATCGACGCGACGATCGGAAACAACTCCGACGAACACCATGAACTTCGCCCAGAATCCAGCGGTTAGAGGAAGTCCAATCAAGCTGATCAAGGACACGGTAAGACCGATCGATGCTGCAGGTCGTCGATAGAACATTCCCGCGAGATCGCCCACCAAGTGCGACTTACCACCCGCTGCCTCGATCTCACCCAAGCATGCGAACAATCCTAATGTCATCGCAGCATACGCAGCCAAATACGAAAACAAGACGTTCGCACTCGCGTCCTGACGGATCAATGCCACCAAAGCCAAAAGCAAGTAGCCAGTATGAGCGACGCTAGAATAAGCCATCATCCGCCTAAGGTTGTTCTGAGCAACTGCAAGCACGTTACCGATGCACATCGTCAAAGCCGCACAAGCCAACAAAACAGGGATGATCACCCCGCTGGCTCCTTGGTTCAAAGTTCCCGACCCGACCAATCGGATCAAAGCAACGAACCCAGCTACTTTAGGTAGGTAACTCATCGCTCCAGCCAATGTAACGCTAGTCCCGTCAAACACATCCGGTGCGTAAAAATGAAACGGCACAGCGGTAATACGGAATGCCAAGCCGCACATCGCAAGAAGCAACCCCAGGGCCATCAGACGCTTGCCTTCCCCAAACCCAGCCTGAATCACCATCAAGTTCGTCGATCCACAAAAACCGTACAAATAGCTTGCACCTAGCAAGAAAAAGCAAGATGCGAAGGCAGACAACATAAAGTACTTCAAGGATGCTTCCATCCCTATGTTGTCCGCTTTGACGATACCAAGCAACACATAGGTCGGAATGCTCACCAACTCCAGTCCCAAGAACAATGACACGAGATCGTTCGAAGCCCCGACAATGGGAATCGCAGCGAGGATAATCAACAACGCCCCGTAGTATTC
>CAIJIZ010000133.1 GCA_903820735.1 uncultured Pirellula sp. | reverse complement strand
GTTTGCACCTAAGGCCGAGCTGGAGGACTTTGAGCGTCGTTTACCGGACTTCTTCGAATTGCTTTCGACTTCTTCGACGACTTCGACAACTTCGGCGACAGGGTCTTCGATCACTTCGACGACCTCTTCGACTTCTGGTTCGTCGGGTGGTAGAAGATCGTCTACGGAAGCCGACGCGCTCGAAGCCTTGTTCGCTGAATTGGATTTTCCACCCAATGACGGATCGGCTTGCTCTTTGAGTTCCGTTATAAGCTTGGTGGCTTGAAAGCGAGTGAGTTGCCCATTCTCGACGAGGATTCGGGCTAGAGCTTCAGGGGTAACCCGCACCTTCGATTGCTCGACCATGCGTTGGAGCTCTTTGATGCTTTCGGGGTCGAGTAGACCTTTGCTTTCGAGCATTTGAATAAACTGCGATGCGCTCATGAACTACTCAAACTCCTCCACAACCGTAACACTGAAACTGCTAAAACCTGCTTCGCGGCCTGCATCGAGTGCGGCGACGATTGCGACGTGAATACATTCTTCGTGGGCATCGACAAGCATTTTGAGGACTTCGTCTTCTTTACCTGTTGAGATTTCCGACTTCGCTTCGCTCAAAGCCAAGAGCAAATCCTGTTTACTGCTCGCTTCCCGTTCGTCGCCGGCTGGGAAGATGATGGTATATGCGTTGAATTCATCGATTTGCACGCGGACGGTATCGAACTGATCGGGTGGCTTATCGGGTGGTTTGTTACTTGGGGTTTCCGAAAGAGGTGGTGGTTTTTCAAAAACCTTTTCGCTGGAGAACGAAGCAGTGATCATGAAGAAGATCAGTAGCAAGAACGTCACGTCGACCATAGGGGTCATGTCCATGTCGTCCTTTGGAAGCTCCTTTTTGGGAAAGGATACTTCTTCTGGTTCATCGATTTCGGCGGGAGCGACTTGGCTCATTTACCCACCTCCGAGACAGCGAGGTTAATCATCTTGCCTTCTTCGAGAACTTCGCCGACGGCTTGCTCGACCTTCTTGAGTTGTTTCGCTGTGACGTTGCCTTCGGCCCGGATGAGGACTTCGGTTTTTCCGCCTGTCTCAAGTTGCATTTGAACGTATTCTGCGATTTCGGCGGATTGTTGTTCTGGGTCATCGGAGAAGATTGCGCCGTCGGCTTTGGAGACGATCGCGTTTTCGCCTGTACCTCGCAGCACGGTTATCACTACGCAGTTCTTGGCGGCGATGGAGCTACCGTGTTTTGCCGGTGGAACTTCGTAGGATTTCTCACCGGTCATTTTAGAGGTGAGGATAAAGAAGATCAGGAGCAAGAACGTCATATCGATCATGGGGGTGATATCCATCTCGTCGTCCATAGGAGGACGAGCTGCCATGACTACCTCTTCGTCTTCCTCCTCGATAGCTACAGCGCTAGCAGGAGTTTCGACTGGATATTCGCTTTCGGCATTCTCATCAAACGAATCGTCGATCTGAGCCATTGTTAGGATTCGCTATAAGGGTCAAAGGGTTGGAGTCCCGGAGGGCACAACACAAACTTGCAAATACTGCCTGATGCTTGGTAGGGAAATAGACTAGCATCCAGGCCGAGTTTACGCTGAACGACTCGGTTACGAGCAAGTGGAATACTCAGGTCGATTAAGCACTCTGCCGACTTCCGCGCTGTTCTTCTTTCGCCATACCGATTTTGAAGGAGTCAAGAATCTGCGCTAGGCCGGAGCCGACGAGATCTTGCATATGTCGAATTCTGTTATGGATTGCGGCCATCGCCATAACCAAAGGAATAGCGATGGTAAGACCGATGGCGGTCGTCTCCAGAGCAACTCGAATATCCCCTGCAAGGTCTGTTGGATTGACGTTGGTTGCCGAAGCGAGTTTACCGAACGCACCCATCATCCCCACAACCGTTCCGAACAGACCGAGCATCGGTGCTGTTTTGATCACGGTAACGATCCAAGCGATGCTGTAATCAAGGTCGGCGATAACATCGCGTTGAAAGCGATCGAGGGTCATCTGACGAGCTTTTTGCATCCCGAATGAGCGGTGTTTGCATAGATACGTGACCATCATCGGAAGCGCTTTTTTGCTTCCTTCGCATTTGCTGATCACTGCATCGAAGTTCCCTCGACGCAAATCGTCCGTCACCGAATCGACAAAAGCATCTTGCTGCTTTTCTGTCTTGAACCGCTTTGCATTGACTCGAGTCAGAACGAGGAACACGTAGTAGATACCCCAAAGAGCCACAGCAGCGAGGGCGACGTAGGAGAGCTGCCCGACGATGTTGAAGATTTCAGAAGCATCCCCTAGAGGGACTTGAACGAAAGACTCGGTGAGGGAGAGTTGAGAAAACAAGACGTCCGCACTTACTGGCATGGGAATCGCAGAACCTTGAGAAAAGAGGGAACAGACCATCACGGAAGCCACTGAGGGAATCCCGTCCACTAATATAACTGAAAAAATGGTGGAAGAGGACAACCTTCTACCACCATTATTGCGGGATTTCTTTCGTGATGGGTATTGCCGAAAAGTCTTTCGGCAGACTCAAAGCTACGGTAGCGGCAATGGGCTCACCATCACTCCGTCCCTGGTCGTGAAGTAATTCTGCAGAACTTCTTCGTCGACTTCGAATGGGATGAAGCGAACAGATCCATCGAAGAACGCGACGTTCGCACCCATGGGATTCATCCACATATCGATCGTGTTCTCGTCAACGTCGAGATCCTCGGGTTTCGTCCAAGGAACGACTCGGTCGGGAGAAACCTCCACAACCGCAATCGTGTTTGAAGTACCATCGGTAATATCACGGAATCGTAAGCCATCTTCTGTTAGCCCAATCCCCTGGCCAATCGGTGCGAGATAGCTGGCCATACCGAGCTTTGGTGGATGGGAAGGATGATGATAGATCGCGGGCATTTTATCGAGGAGCTTGATGTTGTGCTCGCTATCCCAAGGTTCATCGAGGTGGAACTGCTCGTAGAGGTCGTTTTGCTCGATGAAAGGGAGGATGGCCACGCGCCAACTCAGAAGCGGGTTTCCATCAGCATCTGTGATAGCTTGCGGAGGAAGCTTCCTGTAAGCCGATTCGTAGTTTAGAAGCGCGAGCATGATCTGCTTGAGGTTGTTCATAGAAGACATTCGTCGGGCCGCCTCGCGGGCTGCTTGCACTGCCGGCAACAACAGTCCCGTCATCACTCCGATGGTTTGGTAACTACCCATCAGGGAGGAATCAGTTCGCACAACGATTCGGTTGTCTTCCATGGTCCAGAACCGATCATCGCTGAGGATCGCCATTACTCGGTCGGAGTACCCGCTAGCGGCTTGCCGCATCGCATCGGAGATGCTCGGGTCGTCTCGAAGTGCGTCAGTAAGGGTGTTTTTTACAATTCCCAAACCGGTGATGCGCATCCTCGATAGGGATTGGGAGAGGATTTCCGCATTGGCTGGACCGTTGGTTCCAAAGGAGAGTCGCAATGGGTTTGGAGCATCGGGGCGAAGTTCGAACATAACGTTATCGGTCACGTTGATTACCTGAGCGAGATCATCAAGGATTTCCGGGGTCAAAGACTCTCTTTGCATCTCAACAAGCGAGACGATCAAGTCTCTCAATGCATCTGTGTTGATCGCAACTCGGAGCATCGAGGGACTGTTCTGAACGAGTCCGACGAACTCGCCACCGGTTTTGGTGCGAGCGCTGAGCATGCGCCGCAGTGTCCCTTGCGTCCCCATGAGCATTCGCTGTGGGTCATTTTGCGCCAGACGCAGAAAGGGGTTATCAAGCACATCGCGGAAACGAAGTGATTGATCGTTGGGTGCGGACTCGGTTGGAGTTGCAAGCTTGTCGCTCAACTCCGAGATATCCATCGGTTTTGACGTTCGGATCGAAAGCCCAAATTCAGGCTGATTGGTGGGCATCAAGACCGTCAGATCGATCGATTCGATGTCAGTGAGTTTAAACCCAAATTGCTCGCGGCAGAGGACTTCTAGGATCTCCCATGGCCATAACTCGAAGGCTTGACTCTCCCGCATGGCTCGCATTTCGAGCGAAGCGACACCGACGGAGTTGCTTGGGATGTCACTATAGCGAGCTGGGCTTTCCTGCGAGAAACAGGGTTGCGATAGCCCCGCAATTCCTAGTGCAATACCCACCAGAAAAGTTGCGAAGCAGCGCAATGATTTGTTGAGTCCAAAAGCTTTAGAGTGCCAACACTTGACCATGATCATTTTCTCCAGGGCTAAAAGAGATTCCTCCGACATGGCGGTCCTGAGAAGGATCGCTGATCGCAGCAGGTCGCGCAATCGATTTACTCCTTATATTTCATCCAAGCGGATTATTCGATGAGGGATCGAGGTGCGAAGAGAGTTTTTTTGAGAATCTTCTCAAGTCCTTCCATTGAACACCGTTCTTAGCGGGCATCTTTACCGCATCGGCAAAGCTTGCCGGATATACCCCCGTGGGTGTGCTTACAAGTACCTTTTTCCCAATCCTCGTTCTTGGAATATCTCAACGGAATCCATGTTCAAAACTTCACCGAACCGCACGTATCATAAATCCAGCAAACGCAAGCAGATTGATCCAACGACCTGCGAGCGGGATTATTCAGCCGACGAGATCGAATTCATGCAAGCCTTGGAACGCTACAAGACTTCCAGCGGACGCAAATTCCCGACCTGCAGTGAAATATTGGAAGTGTTGCGATCGATCGGGTACGAGAAAATTCAAACCAGGGCAATTCACGCCGTTGCCACGCTCGACGAGTTGGAACGAGCAGTCGAGGATGGATTACGGTAACGTAATACTTCGCAATCCTCTACGGCAAAGCGGTCCGCACCCTGTGAAAGCCCGCCTTTTGTCGCCACTGCACCCGTTTCTATACCGCTGCCTGGGCCTCCATACCGCTGCCTGGCGGTGGAAAGCAGCCTAAGAAACGTCTAACGTCACTAAGAACCCCTCCGTGAACCCCTCCGTGAACCCCTCCGTCTGGCGAGGGGTGGCTACAGGAACGGTTTTTGAAGGAATACAGAAGAAAACGCTTCTCTATTAGTAGATTTAATGCAAAAACCTAGAACGAACTGAGTTTCTCCTATAATTCTGTTAGGAGAGGGTGTTGCAGTTCGATTGACGCTAAGGTCGTCAATCGGCTACTCTCAGGCCGATTGGCCTTCGGAATAATCCGCAAAAAGCTTACAATCCGTTGGTTTCCAGGTTGAAGGCCCGTTG
>CAIJIZ010000132.1 GCA_903820735.1 uncultured Pirellula sp. | reverse complement strand
GGCGACAGTAGGTTTCTTTCGTTTTTGCTCATGCGATGTTCCTTGGTGTGATGCGATTGGTAACTTGATTAGTGAAGTCCTTGATTGAATCGGTAAAGTTCAATTCACGACCTATATATTGGTTTCTATACTCACGGTTACGATACGCGCGTTTACGATATCAACTCCACAGTGCACTCGACGTCGGCGAAGCGAATTTTGTCACCAGGCATCAGCACGGGCTGTCTCTCGATTTCGGGTGCCTTGGGCAACGCCAGCCAACCTTTCGGTGTTTCGCGGAACACACCGTTGGACGAGCAATCCTCGATCCGGTACTCCGGTCCAATATGGCGTATCACTGCATGGCGTTTGCTGACCTGTTTGGAACCGCCCAACTCATCGCGTCCTATGACAACGCTCGATTGGTTGAGAGGAATGGCACCAAAGCTACCCCGCAACTTCAGCAGGGGATAAGCTTTCCTGCACATTACACATCGCTTTTTCGATGCATCGATGATATTGGGAGCAGTGCAGTCGGGACAAACGTAGATATTAAACAATGAGGCGTACAAAGCATCTTGCCATTGTTGGGCGGTAGGACGCTCTGATGCTTTGCTGCTGATCGCCAACCGAAATAGTCTGGATAAATCAGCGTTTAGAACATCAGCTGGGTAACCGTCTGGACGCTGCTTCCTCTTTGTGAAAGTCGGGTCTCCTAGCCATTTCCCCTGGGACATGACGTCATTGAACTCAGCCGCTGTAGCATCGCTTGGAACCGGATGACGGAGCGTGATCAACTCGTGCACAACAACAGCAAGGCTGAATCGATCGGCTTCGATTGATGGAGACAGACCTTTCGTGCGAATCTCGGGAGCCATGTAAAGGTTGTGCCCGAGACACGGGGCTATCGGTAATGAAGCTCCAGCAAAATTGTCGAAGTCGATTACAAACAACCGGCTGATACCATTCTGGTAAATCAATACATTATTAGCATGAATGTCTCCATGGGCGAAGCCGCGATCGTGAATGATACCTATAGCACGTGCCAGCGCGCAAGCCATTTGGATTCCGTCCAGCATGTCGAAGCCCCCTGATGTCAGCATCTCTTCCAACGAGACTCCAGGGGCTTTAGTACTTAAGTGGCCAAATGATCCGTTAACCGTAACCAATTCTCGCGGAGCGACGATCGTAGAATTTTCCGACTCGAACTTCTGCGCGATCAGGGTTTCCAATCGCTTTCGGGTGTCGTTCGTTTGGAACTCTGGGCGGAAAAGCTTTAATACATGCGCCGATCCGTCACTAGCGACAGCTTCATATGCCGTTCCTTGTCCGCCAGCGGCAAGAGTAGCTGCAACTGTCATCGTCCCGAAATTACGAGTTTGAAACTTGGTTCCTGGGTTAATCATTGTTGACTCCTAGTTCTAAGTGTTGAGGACTTTTGCGTTCCAAAATTCGGGCTGAAAAGATGGCCGATGGCCGTCGGCGAGTATCCCGAGGGATAGATTGTCGTCACATACAAATCCTCCCGTGGAATCAGATACGCTGGCAAGTTGTTCGAGTGAGGCGAGGATGGCTTGTGTCAAGTTG
>CAIJIZ010000131.1 GCA_903820735.1 uncultured Pirellula sp. | reverse complement strand
GCACCATTGTCTTGGGACAGGCGGGTCCCGGCGAGCTTATCACTTATTTGAGGGCATGGCGATGAGATTTCTGCTCCTTTTTATTCCATTCATTTGCGCGACGTCGATTTCTGTTGTGGGGCAAGACGAAGCACCCAACGCCCAGCCATCACGTCGTGAGGGAGCCCGGAACCCGTTCGGTGGCCCAATCGAATTGGGCCCAGAGGATAAGCAGCTTTATGAAGACCCCGCAAACCAGATAGTAGAAGTTCGAGAAGGGATTCCTCGCGGCAAACTAGAGATGATCGACTACGAGTCGAAGACAGTCGGTACGACCCGGAAGATGAATGTGTATACTCCTCCGGGGTACACATCAGAGAAACGATATCCCGTGCTGTATTTGCTGCATGGAATCGGCGGAGATGAAACCGAATGGCAACGGTTTGCAAGCCCCGATGTGATGCTGGATAACCTCATTGCCGATGGGAAAGCAGTTCCCATGATCGTCGTGATGCCAAACGGCAGAGCTCAAAAGAACGATCGAGCTGAGGGGAATGTGATGGCGGCAGCCCCCGCCTTCGCAACCTTTGAAAAAGACCTACTGGAAGATGTGATTCCGTCAATTGAATCGCGTTACTCAGTGAATAAAGATCGGCTCCATCGAGGAATTGCCGGACTCTCCATGGGGGGTGGGCAGTCGTTGAATTTTGGCCTCACGAATCTTCCGACCTTTGCCTGGGTCGGCGGTTTTTCTTCCGCTCCAAATACCAAATCGCCAGAAGTTCTTGTACCAGATCCGCAGAAAGCGAAAGAGCAACTGAAACTACTGTGGCTTTCATGTGGCAACAAAGACGGCTTGATCCGATTTAGCCAGCGATTGCAACGCTACCTAAAAGAGAAGGAGGTTCCACACATTTGGAATGTGGACTCTCATGGTCATGATGCAACTCACTGGCGCAACAATCTGTACTACTTTCTGCAGAGAGTGTTTCAGCAGCAAGCCGAACCAGATCCCCAACAGACTTACAATCCAAAGAGTCTCGATGGGATCAAAGACGACTTTAAGCCATCATCTACAAATCAACCTGGTAAAGAGTATCCACAGGTGAATTCCCAGGGGAGGATCAAGTTCCGGATTGTTGCTCCGGAAGCGAAAAGCGTCGGGACGACCTTTCGTGATAGCACTGACTTTGTTCGGGGTGAAGATGGGGCTTGGATCGGCTATTCCCGCCCGCTCGATGAAGGGTTTCATTACTATGAGCTCGTGATCGATGGGGCAAAGGTTCCAGATCCCAACAGCAAATACTACTTTGGAGCGATGCGATGGGGAAGCGGGATCGAGATTCCGGCACACGATCAGGATTTCTATGCTTTGAAGAACGTGCCCCACGGTCAAGTTCGAGAAGTCTATTTTCATTCTCCGAGTACCAATAGCCAACGGCGAGCATTCGTTTATACGCCACCCGATTACGACAGCGATACCAGCAAGAAATACCCCGTACTCTACCTACAGCATGGTTGGGGAGAGAACGAATACGGATGGAGTGTCCAAGGATACGCAGGACTGATCATGGATAACTTGATCGCCGAGCAGAAAGCCAAACCTTTTTTGATCGTGATGACCTATGGTATGACCAATGAAGTCCAAATGGGGCAGTTGCAAAATTTCGATATCAAAGATTTCGAAAAGGTGTTGGTCGATGAACTCGTTCCCTACGTGGATGGCCAATTTCGAACGTTGAGCGATCAACCGAATCGCGCTATGGCAGGGTTGTCGATGGGGAGTATGGAAACGAAACAGATTACACTTCGCAACTTAGACAAGTTCTCGCATATCGGACTATTTAGCGGTGCGACGATCAACAAAGAAGATGTAGAGAAAGCGGAGGGTTTCCGCGATAAAGTACAACTCGTCTTCGTCAGTTACGGGAGCAAAGAAGTTCAGGGTGGTCAAGCGCGTCGAGGAGGTAATCCTGCCGATTCGGTCGAGCAATTGAAGGGGATTGGTATCAACGCGCAGTATTATCTTTCGCCTGAAACAGCCCACGAATGGCAAACCTGGCGTCGAAGTTTGAAAGAGTTCGCACCCCTGTTGTTTCGCAATGACCGCAAAGAGCCAGTCGCTAACGCAATTGCGCCAAGAGCAAACTCAGGTGCTCAACTTGCGCAGGATCCTGCGATGGAAACTGCGCCGGTTATAGAAGTAAAAGTCGACGGGACGATCAAGGATGCGTTCAAGGACGCATTTGTTATTGGAATGGCTGGGGATCTTCCAAATCGTTACTCCGAAGAGGAATTGAAAATCTCTGCCGAGCACTTCATCGCAATCACTCCCGAGAACTGCATGAAGCCCGAACGAATTCACCCAGAGGAAATGCGTTGGAGCTTTGAGCAACCGGATGCGTTGATGAGCTGGGCGAAAGAGCATGGAATGTCTACACATGGACATACTTTAGTTTGGCATGCTCAGACGCCAAACTGGTTCTTTGAGGGTGGTGATGCGAAGACCATCGAACAAAGAATGCAAGAACACATTGCTACCTTGGTCGGTAGGTACAAAGGGAAAATCCAAAGTTGGGATGTTGTCAACGAAGCCATTAACGACAACGGGAACGCGGAGACAGCCAAGACAGAGCATTTGAGGAATTCCAAATGGCATCAATCCTTGGGGGAAAGTTATCTTACGAGGGCATTTCAATATGCCCGAGCGGCTGATCCCGATGCTGTGTTGTACTACAACGATTACAACATTGAGTCGGGACCGAAGCATGCTAGCTCCATGGTTCTGCTCAAACGCTTGATTGCCGAGGGAGCTCCTATCGATGGAGTTGGGATCCAAGGTCACTGGCGAAGTGGTAAAGTCCCCTTTGAAGATATCGAGAAGGCGATACTCGATTACGCCGGCTTGGGATTGAAAGTCAGCATTACGGAGCTTGATGTGACCATTGGTGGACAATCAGGAGGGCAGTTCGGCGGTCCTGGACCCGGTCCAGGCCGTAGGCCAGGCAGAGGTACGCCACCGACGATTGAAGAGTTAAATCAGCAAGCTGACGATTATGCGAAGCTCTTCGCTATCTTTCAGAGGCATCATGAAAAGATCGAAAGGGTCACATTTTGGGGGCTGAGCGATCGAAGGACATGGAGATGGGGACAAAATCCTCTTCTGTTTGATTTCAACAATCATCTCAAGCCAGCGTATGCCAGCATCCTTGGGACGGCTGTGAAAAAGTAGGGAGCCATCCGCTGCCAAGCGGTGGACAAAAGCGGTGGACAAAGCACAAACCACCTCCCACCTACCGGCCGGCGCTCGCTACTTCGGCACAAGCGTTCTCAAGGTCTTCTTTGCGTCTTTGCATCTTTGCGTGAGCCCATTTCTTACCGCGATGGAATGGGGCCTTGATTTGAAGTTAGGGAGTACAGTTTGAATGCTCAATGGTACGGAACGTGAGGTTGATTCGTTCGCCGACGGGACGTTTTGTTTTAGGAACTTCGTGTTGCCAGTGTTGCTGCATGGTACCGGCCATGATGAGCAGTGATCCGTGGGAAAGCAAAAGCGTTTGAGACTGTTTCGTTGAGTTGTGACGGATACGAAAGCGTCGGGTGGCCCCGAGGGAAAGCGAGCCGATGACATTCCCCATTTCGGGTTCATTGTCAGCGTGCCAGCCCATGCTATCGGTACCGGAGCGATAGAGGTTGGCCAAGCAGTAGTTCCACGACGTTGAGGCGAGAGATGCCAGCGAGGGCATTTCTTTGGATAGAGCAAGGCATTTCGATTCTGCCAACGATTTAAGTTCAAGCAGGCAAGGTGTCCAGTCGAGGGCATGGTATTCATGTTTGGAGTAGCGGTAGAAAACACCGGGATTGCCGTAGGAGGCGATCAAGCGGGGT
>CAIJIZ010000130.1 GCA_903820735.1 uncultured Pirellula sp. | reverse complement strand
GCTTGATCGGCAAAAATTGGCTCAGCGGAATTGCAAACGCTACTCAACGCAAAAACCCAGCTACGAAGGTAGAACTAGAAGCGTTCCTCAAGGACACCACGCAAGACCCAGAGGCGCGGTACACGGTCTTTCGATGGTTGACCGAGGGAGACGCAGATTCTCGAAATCGTTGGTTGGATTCCATGCTCAATGATCCGAGTCCGGAATTGCGTTACGAGGCTGTAGCAAAAGCCCTTGAACCAAAAGAACTCCCTGAAGATCAACTGAAAACACTCCTTGATGTTGCGAGACAACCCGAACAAGTCGTCGAACTCATCGCACGTCTCGACAAACTCGGAGTGAAAGTCAATCAGTCGCAGCATTTCGGTTTTCTTTCGACATGGAAGTTTATCGGGCCATTCGATAACACAGGGAGCAAAAGCTACGACAAGGCTTATCCAGTTGAAACCGATTGGGTCAGCAGCAAACTTGCTGACACTTACCAAGGTAGGCCAGGAGAAGTGAAATGGATTGCGGAGAAATCCGAAGACCCAGACGGCGCAATCGATCTTGCCAAACTTTACAACAACGAAAAAGGATGCATCGTTTACGGTGTGACAGAGATCGAAGTTCCAAGCAATGTGAAATGCGAACTTCGTGTCGGGTGTATCAATGCTCAGAAGGTATGGGTTAACGGAGAGCTTGCGATTGGCAACGAAGTCTACCACACCGGAATGCAAGTAGATCAATACATTGCACCGATTGAACTCAAGGCGGGCACTAACCGAATCCTTATCAAAGTCTGTCAAAACGAACAGAAAGATGCTTGGGCACAGCGTTACCTGTTCCAAGCTCGCATCTGCGACTCGACTGGGAAAGCGATCGCTTACAAGGTTAAACCGTAATTAACAAGTTTGGTTTGCCCACTTCAAGTAATCATGCGGCTCCCAAGCACAAGTAGCTTGTAAGCCGCTTTGAAACTGATCGAACTAAGCCCACTAACAAATCAAATATCCAGCGAAAGCCTACGGCAATGAATCTCGAAAAAACCAATTCCTCAACAGCCCGTCACACACTTACACGCTCGCGGACAAGAACGGCGATCAGCCGAGTCCTATCGCTCAGTACCTTTCTGTCCATCACCGCCGGTGCTGTGATGCTCGAAGCGACAAGCTATGCCGAAGACTGGGCACAGTTCCGTGGTCCCGACGTCGGCGGTGCTCCATCCAAAGCCAAGCTACCTGATCAATTCGATGGAGAAAGCGGAGCGAATATCGCTTGGAAAATCCCCATCCCGGGCCGCAGTGTCGGAGGAGCCATCGTCGTTGGAGACCAAGTCATCACTACCACAAGCGATGGTATGGAACAACGCCGTATTCGCTTGCTCAGTTACGACAAGAACACAGGCAAGCAGAACTGGGAACAGCAATTCGTCTCGCGTGGTAGACCGTTCTGCCATCCAACGAGCGCGAATGCGGCCCCAACACCTGCTTCGGATGGCAAACATGTTGTAACTTTCTACAGCTCCAACGATATCGCTTGTGTCGATACCGAAGGGAACTTGATTTGGTATCGTTCCCTCGCGAGCGATTTCCCTAAAGCGGGAAATGATGTTGGCATGAGCTCCTCTCCTGTAATTGTCGATGGAGTTGCGATCGTTCAAGTCGAATGCCAAGGAGACTCCTTTGCACTCGGCATGAACGTCGAAGACGGAACGACCGTTTGGCGACAAGATCGCCCTCGCAAAGCCAACTGGGCTTCGCCTACTCCAGTTAAACTGCCAAGCGGTTCGAATGCCGTGATCATGCAATCGAGCGACGACCTTGTCGCCGTCTCACCGCGTGATGGAAAGCAACTTTGGAAAATGGAAACTGGATGCTCCACCACTCCTTCAGCAACCGTCTCCGGCGGCAAATTGATCGTACCATCCGGCGGTTTGACCGCATTCGATCTTTCAAGCTCGGGAGCACCAAGTCAACTATGGAAGGAAAACAAACTCAACCCGAACGCTTGCTCACCCATTGTTGCAAACGATCGCGTATACACCATCAACCGAACCATTCTCGTGTGCGGTGATGCGTTTACCGGCAAAGTACTATGGCAATTGCGAATTCCCGATGCCAATCAGATTTGGTCCTCACCGGTTATCGCCGGAGACCGTTTGCTGCTCTTCGCTATGGATGGAAGCTGCACGGTGGTTTCCCTTGCAGGTGAAGAAGGTGAAATCGTTCAGAAGAATTCCCTTGGAGACGAAGTCCTCGGTTCGCCTGCGGTTTCGGGTGATGCTCTTTTCGTCCGAGGTGCAAAGAACCTTTGGAAGATCACCACTAAGTAACAACGAGACTTCTGGCGGCGCTAGTGTGATGCCATGTTGTTTTGTGACTAAACCCACAGTGTTCGCATTCGGAGAATGTCGCTTTGACTTCACAACAAACGGTTAAACCACGGGGTGTTCAACTCCCAGTGGTTCTAGAACCGATCTGCGGCTCGATTCGAGTTCCAGGGTCGAAGAGCATTACCAATCGGGCACTGATTTGTGCGGCGATGGCCTCTGGACGTTCAACACTACATGGCGTTTTGGAAAGCGAAGACACCATCGTCATGGTCGATGCGTGGAGGCAACTCGGCTTGCGAATCGATTGGGATCGAATAGCGTGCGAAATTACCATTGACGGCTGTTCGGGCCAACCGCCACAGCCAGAGGGGACTTTGTTCATCGCCAACAGCGGAACATCTATCCGCTTTCTCACCGCAGCCTTGGCAGCCACCCGGGGCAGGTACACACTCGACGGCGTCGAGCGAATGCGACAACGTCCGATTGGAGACCTAATCCGAGGGCTCAAGACATGGGGAGCGAAAATCGAAAGTCGCAATCCGCAAAACGGTGAATGCCCACCCGTTTTCTTAGCTGCTGATGGACTCGAGGGTGGTCATGCGGTAGTTCGCGGTGATGTGTCGAGCCAATTTCTAAGTGGCATGCTGATGGCAGCGCCTTACTGCAGGAACGATGTTGAGATTCAGGTCGAGGGGGAATTAGTCTCGAAGCCGTATGTAGATATGACGCTGGAGCTAATGAAATCCTTTGGGGTATGCAGCAATGTTTCCTCCGACGGCAAATTCCAAATCGCTGCACCGCAAACCTATCGAGGAACCGAATACTCCATTGAACCCGACGCTTCTGCTGCCAGTTATTTCCTGGCCGCCGCTGCAATTACAGGTGGTCGAGTTCGAGTCGAAGGCATCGGCCTAAATGCACTTCAAGGGGATATCCATTTCGCTGAAGTATTAGAAAAAATGGGATGCCAACTCACTTCGGGACCCGATTGGGTAGAAGTATCAGGTCGTGCTTCGCATGGTATCGACATCAACATGGCTGATATTAGCGACACCGTGCAGACGCTTGCTGCCGTAGCGTTATTTGCCCAAGGCCCCACACGCGTTCGCGGCGTTGCACACAACCGTCACAAAGAAACCGACCGGATTGGAGATTTGGTAAAAGAAATCCGAAGGTTAGGAGCGACGGCCCATGAACATGACGATGGACTTACCATTGTTCCTGGAACTTTGCACCCATGCGAAATCCAAACCTACCGCGACCACCGAATGGCGATGAGTTTTGCACTTGTCGCGATGCAGGTTCCGGGTTCTGTGGTTCTCGACCCGCGTTGCACCGAGAAAACCTACCCATTGTTTTTCGAAGACCTAGGCAAGATGATTGGGCAGCAACCCCAATACCTCTCTAGCCTGTAACCACATCCTAGAGATAGCCTGCACCTTTTTCGGAACTTTAAGATGAGTGTCAGCACAAGCGTACAAAATGGAACCACTACCGCTGCGTTTCAACGATGCTTAAACATCGACTGCGGTGCAACCTACGATGTTGGCGAAGTATTGACCAGATGCCCCAAGTGCTTCGATTTACTAGATGTGGCTTACGATTGGAACAAAGTTGCATTGCCATCGAAACTCTCGGACTTGGAAGCTCTCTGGAGTCGGCGACACGATCCGTTGAGATTCAGCGGCGTGTGGCGATTTCATGAACTTCTTCCCTATGCTCCAGCAAATCGGGTAATCACCGTTGGAGAAGGCCAAACACTCCTTCAGCAAGCGGACTTCGTTGCTAAGTATGTAGGGCTCAAGCCCGGGCAACTCTACCTTCAGTACGAAGGGATGAACCCATCAGGAAGCTTCAAAGATAATGGCATGTGCGCTGCGTTTACCCACGCACACATGGTTGGGGCGAAACGAGCTGCCTGCGCATCGACCGGCAATACCAGCGCTTCCTTAGCTATGTACTGCGCCGTGACACAATTGATGAAAGCGATCATCTTCATCGGCTCGGGGAAAATCTCCTATGGCAAGCTCTCTCAAGCTCTCGAATACGGTGCCTTGACCGTCCAAATCGCAGGAGACTTCGACGATGCGATGGCACGCGTTCAAGAAATCTCTAAAGAGCTCGGAATCTATCTGGTAAACAGCGTCAACCCCTTCCGTCTCGAAGGACAAAAGACCGTGATGTTCCGCGTCCTGGAAGCACTGCGATGGGAAGTTCCAGACTGGATTGTTGTCCCTGGTGGAAACCTTGGAAACAGCAGCGCGTTCGGTAAAGCCTTTCTCGAACTAAAGGAACTGGGACTTATCAACCGGATTCCTCGACTGGCCGTTATCAATGCCGCCGGCGCAGATACCCTCGATGTCTTGTACAACCAACGCAACTTACGTTGGAGCCGAGGACGACCTCGAATGGAAATCGCTTGCTGGTACTACGATGAACTCGATCGAGATCATGTCAAAGCGGATACGATCGCCAGTGCAATCGAAATCAACAGGCCTGTGAATCTCAAAAAGTGCCTTCGGGCTCTCGATGCTTGCGACGGCGTAGTACGCAAGGTGAACGACCAAGAGATCCTCGATGCGAAAGCCCAAGTCGGTGCAGGCGGGATCGGCTGCGAACCGGCCAGTGCTGCAAGCGTAGCAGGGGCCAAATTGCTTCGGCAACAAGGTGTCATCGGCAGCGATGATCGCGTGGTGTGTATTCTTACAGGTCACCAGCTGAAAGACCCAACCGCAACTGTTGCCTATCACACCACCGATCAAGATCAATTCGAGGAAGTTCTCGGAAGCAGAGGTGTGACAAGAGCATCCTACGCCAATCGTGCCATCGCTGTACCAAATCAAATGGATGCGATCATCAAGGCGATTCAGCTTTATTCTTAGTTTTTTTGCCTAATAAATGCCCGAGCATCCGCTCGGGCGATTCGAGGAAACTCCTGGTGACTCGATAGTGCTCCGTCTCCTCATAGGCGACCGGTCGCACCCCAGCTTCACTAAACGAGTAAATCTTTGCTTCCGGGTAACTCATGATTATCGGCGAGTGCGTCGCAATTACGATCTGCGATTGCTTCTCGATCAATTGATGCAACAACACTAAGAACTCTAACTGTCGCTGAGGTGATAACGCAGCCTCCGGCTCATCGAGAAAATACAATCCCTGCGAGAAGCGATTTTCGACCAAGGTCATGAACGCTTCTCCATGCGACTGCTCGTGAAGCGACTTGCCGCCGTAACTCCTGCCTACCCCAAGATTATCAATTTCGCTTGCCACATTGAACAAACTCTCGGCTCGCATGAACCATGCGTCCGGAACCAACGCATGATATCGACGCAATCGGACAATTTTGTACAGCTCTGAGTGACTTGCCCGCGTTTCGAACAACATATTGCGCGAACCACCTTCAGGATTCAAACCGTTGGCAATCGCGATTGCTTCAAGCAACGTCGATTTCCCCGAGCCATTCTCACCAACGAAAAAAGTCACCTTCGGGTGAAGATCTAGCTTCATCAATCCCTTCAGGCTCGGCAGTACAAACGCATAATGATTAGGATCCGAGATCCGGCCGCGCTCAAACAACACCGATTCGATAAACGGCCCAGGTGTCGCCCCATGTTTGAATTTTGCCATCTCCTCACCACTTATTGATCCAGTATGCAATCCCCATGGATTAATCCTCCACCAATGGTCCCTCGCCTAGTCTCTCGTCTCAACCTTCCCTGTGTCGCTCCACGGATCCCACTTGAATCATAACCCCGAACCCTACTCCTTCGCAACTTTCAGTCCTGTCAAACGCTATAATCCTTCACGCGTTCCTAACTCGATTGCATCTCCGATCGTTGAGCCGTATCTACCACCATGCGAAACTACCTGCTAGCACTCTTACCCTTCATCCTACCCCTGACCGCCTCTTTCAATACCGCGTTCGGCCAAACGGTTCCCTCACCTCCTCAACAATCATCCTCCCGCCCGATTGACTTGGAATTCGAAGGCCAAACAATCGACAATTGGCACGGATACGCACGGCACAAATTCCTCTTCGAGGGAGCCGAAGCTTGGGTTGTCGAACCGAAGTCCCCGAACGCCTTCGGTCGCTTCTCTTGGTGCATGATGTTCCCAGATGCGTTCACCGATCGTTGCGCTGCCCCCATGCTGCTCTCTCGCGGTTACTATCACGTCTTTCTTTCCGTAGGTAACTCCTTTGGCGCACCAAGTGCCGTTGAGAAACTCCACGCTTTTCATACCATGCTCATGCGCCGTGGACTTCACTCCCAAGCCATTCTGATCGGGATCAGCCGTGGCGGACTCTACGCTCATCGCTATGCAGCTACCCACCCCGAACACGTCAGCGTTATCTACGACGATGCCGCTGTCTTGGATTACCAAAGCTGGCCCGGCGGCAAGGGGAAAGGGAAAGGAAGCCAATCCGATTGGCTCGAACTCAAAAAGCTCTACGGATTCGAATCAGATCAACAAGCCGCAGAATACCCGCACACTCCACTGAAAACTCTCGCGATCCTTGCGAAACACAAAATTGCGATCGTCGCGGTCGTGGGGGACGAGGACGATGTAGTGCCAAGCGCGGAGAACACACTCCCCGCTGAACAACGCTACAAAGAACTTGGCGGAGAATTTGTTGTCTTTCACAAACCAGGCGTCGGCCACCATCCCCACGGTCTCGACGACCCCACTCCCGTGGTTGATTTCATCGAGATGCATACTGCTGAAAAGTAAAAAGAGAACGTGGATTCCACACGGCCACTTCCCTGCTCTGTGCATCTACCTGTTTCCAAAAAGACCGACCCCAATCGCTCACTCCAATCCGGAGTGGATCGGTCTTCGAGAATCTAATCAAATGCGGTGGCTAATTACTTGCTGCCGACATCGATACTCCGATCGCTTCCGTTACGCTCTTCTTGCCCAACGGCTTGAACTCGTTGAACGGTCCATCAACTCCACCCTTGGGCCAATCTACAGGATCGGCATACAGACCGTCATCGCCATATTGCTTTTGTAAGTCCCCCAATTGCTCATAGAGTTTTTCGAATAAACTCCGGGTCGAAGCTGCATCTGCCGTAGCAGGGTCTCCTAAAAGATTGCGTTGCTCCAAAGGATCTTGTACAAGATCGAACAACTCGTATGCATCCTTCTTCCAGTAATAAATGAGCTTGTGCGTTTGTGTACGCACTCCGTAATGAGCGCGGGTGTTGTGATGCCCAGGGTCGTGATAGTACCGGTAGTAGACTGCTGATCGCCAACTGTCGGGAACTTGCCCTTTGAGCAATTGCACCAAGGATTTTCCTTGCATCGAATCAGGTGGAGTAAGACCAGCTAAGCCCAAGAACGTTGGAGCTAAGTCAATATTCATTACCATCTCCTCGGAAATCCAACCGTTTACAATCCCGGGACCTCGCACCAAAAGCGGGGTCCGCAGTCCAGGTTCGTACATGAAACGCTTGTCGTAGAGTCCAAACTCGCCGAGATACCAACCGTTGTCAGCGGTATAAATCACGACGGTGTTCTTCGCCAAGTCATTCTTATCGAGATAATCGAGGATTTGCCCCACGCTATCGTCAACTCCCTGAACACAAGCGAGATAGTCTTGCATGTACCGCTGATACTTCCATTTCACCAAGTCTTTGCCTTCGAGGTTTTTCCCACCCACGGAAACTTGTGTCGGTTTTTCACCTAACCATCGGTTCCGCTCTGCGCCCTGCAATTCCTCAGGTGGCTCCATCTTCAAGTCGCGACGCGTTAAGTCATTTGCAATCGTCTGTTCGTTTTCGGGCAAAGCAGCTGGTCGCGTTGCATAATCGTCCCAGAGCGTCTCCGGTTCTGGTATCTCGCGATCGGCAAACAACGCTTGGTTCTTCAAGTCAGGTGCCCATTCACGGTGAGGGGCTTTGTGATGAAGCATCAAAAAGAACGGACGATCCTTCGGACGTGTTTCTAAAAACTCGATTCCCAATTGTGTGGTAACTTCGGTGCAGTGACCTTCGATAGTCAGTTTTCGATTACCAGGAACGAGAAACTGAGGATTCCAGTAAGCCCCCTGACCAGGTAATACGATCCAACGGTCAAAGCCGGTCGGATCGGAACCCAAATGCCACTTACCGATCATTCCCGTGTGGTAGCCAGCCTTCTGCAAGTGCTTCGCTGCATGATCGCGACCCCCATCGAACCGATTGAAAACCGGAACGGCATTGAGGTGGGAGTACTGTCCGGTCAGCAGCGTTGCGCGACTTGGCGTACAAATCGAATTGGTCACAAACGAGTTTGTAAACCGTACTCCCTCTTTCGCAAGCCGATCTAGATGCGGGGTGTTGTTCACCCGCGATCCATAAGCCGAGATTGCAGCTTGAGCGTGATCATCCGAGAAAATGAACAAGATGTTTGGTTGTTCTGCTGCAAACGAACCGGATCCCAGCCAAAAGCATGTTGCTCCCAGCCATAGGACCATCAGCAACACACGCAGAGTCAACCTATCAGTCCGTGTAAACCGCATCATGAACAGACCTGTAAAAATAGAACTTCGAAAATTTTTCCCGCGATAGCAATAACATCTACTGCAAAACACTGCCAGCCAGCAGATCCCATTACAACTTGTGCGACGCAAGAAACTCATGTCGCACTGGAACCGTTACCTTCTCCCCAGAAGCACTAACCAGTGTTATCTTCCCAGGTTGGAATTCAATGGTCTTTACGATATCAAACGCACTGGAAACCTTGACGACACCTTGAATATACGGAACGACCGTCGGCTTATCGGCATGAAGATCCAAGGCTGTGCGAATTCCTTCGCGTTCCAACAGATTTTCTTCGCTTGAGGCTTTGAGCCCATCAGCAAAATATGCGGTGACATCCTCAAGCCCCAGGCAGCGATTACGACCATTCCATGGATAGCCATGTCGTCCTCGATTCTCCATCCAAAATACGGTTGAATTCAAAATCGCAGGATCCTTGAGACTAAACCACACGTATCCTTGATCGACAAAAGTTGCTGTCATCCATCCAACGGGAGCTTGGGCCGGATCATTGAAAACTTGAACCAGATCCGCAAATCCTTGGCGGGTGGGTTGATTTGCCAAATCCGCATCTTCGACCCCTTTCCATGCCATCGGGACTTGCGAGAGCGACTTCCAACGCTGCCCAGGTTGCAGTGCTTGGTACTCTCGCTGCGTTGGATCGCTGAAAGTCCCGGGATAAGTCATTCCAAAGCGATATGGGCTCGCCGAAAGCTTCACACCATCTAGCCGCTCCGGCAATGCCAACGTCGCATGATGCCCCAACGGAACGCGTCCGGCAAACCCTTCAATCGTATGCTTTGTATAAACAACATTCTGACCATCGATCAACGAAATCTCTTTGGTGACCTTACCCTTGCGTATCGTCGTCTCAAGCTCCATTGTCAATCGATGTATGTCGTCTTTGCGCTCGTTCGCAAGAAGCTTCCATTTCGAACTTGCAACCTCCCCGTGCGGCGGATGACTTTCGCCCGAAACGCTCTGTGAGTTGCCACCGAAAGGCATGCAAAAGAAGTCACCTCTCAAGGGTACCAGAACGGGGGCAGGCATCTGAGGTCCGGATTCCTCTTGCCATGGGCTGATATGATAAGGCTGAATAGGACTATCTGAGTTTCGATAGAATGTAACAGGGGCCATATGTCCCCCAAGTTCCGTGATAGCAAGTTCCACTTCTGGACTCTGGGCTAGAAAACTAGGTTGCCCGGCAATCACGCTTCCCCCAGGTGCGACAACTTCCGAATCGTCTGGGGATGGCTTTTGAAAAACCACGAAGTAATTCTCTTTCAAAATGTCTCGGTATTCCGCCACTTTGCGAAACCCGACATCGAGAACCTCTCCTTCGAAAACCTCTTGTCCCGCTCGAACGTGCGACATGGTCCAATCGGTGCTCTCGCCTTCAATCCTTTTGAAATCGATCAACACCAGACGTCCACCCGGACGCAATGCACCCAACAGCGATGTCATGGTTTTGTTCGGGAATTCAAAGTGATGATACGTGTCACAAATAAATGCGACATCGACACTCTCGGGTTCAAGCTCCGTTGAATCCGGCTTGCACAACACTGTATCGATATTGCGTAAATTCAATTCCCGAGATGTCTTCTGAATGTGATTCAAGAAATTCTCAGAGATATCGACGGCAATCACGCGTCCATCGCTGCCGACCGCCTTCGAGAACATGCGAGTGAAAAGCCCTGTCCCTGCTCCAATGTCCGCCAGGGTCTGCCCCTCCTTGATCCCACACGCTTTGAGGATCTCTTCCCGCTTGGAAAAAACTTCCCGACTCTCTATTTCAAAACGCTCTACAAACTCTTTGACATTCGGATCCTTGAAGGAATCGTTGATACCGGGCCGCACGCTCTTTTCCTGCGCTTGCATGGTGGTTATCTCGAAGTTCATTACAGGAAATGCAAGTACCGCAGCGATTTGAATTCGCAGGATTCGATGTCTCATGTCTGTCCCTATTCGTTGATTGCTCAGTTAGAAATTTGGTTCTTCGGAAATTTTACTCGGTCGCTTTCCGCAGCAGCAGAACTTGTGGGTCCAAACTTAGGAAAACCTGTCCCCCAATATTTACGATCGCAGTATTT
>CAIJIZ010000129.1 GCA_903820735.1 uncultured Pirellula sp. | reverse complement strand
GGTGGCTTATCTGTCCGGTGTGCTATCTTTCAGGACAGATTCACTCCCAAGGTAATCAAAACTTTTCGGCGACGGCTACGTGGGCGGTTATGGCATGAGCAATGATCCTTCTGAACATCAACCCTCTCCCCATCGCGTTGAACGGAAATCTCCAAGGCAAGAGTCCACGGAGAGCCAAGAGAAGCTAATCGGCGAGACTCGCGCCTTCTCGGAGGAAGAGCTACAAGAACTACGCGGCGAATCCTCCGGTGATTTTGACTTTGCCCTTCAGAGTGATTTTCAGTCGCCGGTACTCCCCGAGCGACGTAATCCCATCCTCGGCGAATATGTAATTCTTGACCGGCTCGGTGCAGGGGGGATGGGTCAAGTCTATCGCGCCAGGCACCGAACTATGGATCGGGAGGTTGCGGTCAAGATTCTGCCAAAGCGGCTTTCTTCGGATCCATTAGCGGTCGAGCGATTCTACGCCGAAGTTCGAGCTCAGGGACGATTGATGCATCCGAATATCGTGACGGCTTTCGATGCGGGGTGCCATCGCACACGCTCGAACACGGTGCATTATCTGGTGATGGAACTTGTCCATGGAGAATCCTTGTCGCAGCGTCTAGCGGTACAAGGTCCGATGTCTGCATCGGATGCATTGAATGTGCTCAAACAGGCTGCTACGGCACTGGAGTACGCGCATGGTTTGGGAATCGTCCATCGTGATATCAAGCCCGGTAACATGATGCTTACAACTCAAGGTGTTCTGAAGATACTCGATTTTGGATTAGCGGTGCTGCGAGACGTCAGCGGTATGTCCGATGGCACGAAGAATCAGTTGATCGGTACCGTTGAGTACATGTCCCCGGAACAAATCAATACTCCGGAGCTTGTCGACCATCGCACTGACCTCTACTCACTCGGAGCGACCTTCTTCTATCTGCTTACAGGTCGTCCCATGTTCACGGGCGAAGCCGTTCAGACTGCGTTAGCACAACTCAACCGTACTCCCCCTGCTTTGTACGAGGTCCGAAGCGATTTGGATTTGCGGTTCGATTCGGTCTTCCAATCTTTAGTCGCCAAGGATGTCGTCGATCGATGTCCCTCTGCCCATGATTTGCTCGAAAAACTATACGAGTTGCGACTCATCGAACGGCCCGGTGTTGCCATCACGGGAAAAGAAGCTGGATCGCGTTTAGGGCAAACGACACGAGACCGTCCTACAAGTATGGGGCGCGGGACTTCTTCATCATTAAAGTCCTTCGCGCCGATCGGTATCGACTTAGGGATGATTCATTCGCGATGCAGCTACGTCAACAGCGAGTTCAAAATAGAGCAAGTCCATTTAGATGGTGACCTGCATGAATTGCGAAACATGCTTTACAGCGATGACGAACATATCGCTTTCGGATCCAACGCTGCCCTTAAACGGGTGCAACACCCAGAGCAGATTTTTTACGGTATTCAACGGTGGTACGGGCTACCTCTGCTCGAACGAACCTTTGGAGGCAGGCGTGTACCTCCGGAAGTGCTCGTCGGAGCGATCTTACGTCAAATCCTCGATAGTACTCGTCGCAAATACCCAAGCGCTTCACACGCAGTGGTCACCATCCCCGGATGCTATGATCAATTGCATCGTATCAGTACCAAGACGGCATGCAGTATCGCTGGCCTCGAAGTCCTTCAACTGCTCGATAAGCCCTTGGCTGCAGCCCTGGCGCACGTCGAGATTGAATCGCGACTTGCTCAAGCTCGCGGCGAGAACGACTATCGCAAAAGGATGCTTGTGGTGATGCTCAGCGGCAGCGCTTGTGAAGCTGCGGTTGTACAAGCGAGTCAAACCCGCGTGCATACACTCTCGCTCGTCGGTGACTGGAGACGGGGTACAGTCCGATGGTATGACGTTGCAACGAAACGGCTTGCAAGCATCATCGAAAAAAACTACGGGGTTAGCGCCCGGGAGAACCTTGCACTCGCCTCGCAATTGCAGCGAACGATGGAACGCGCGTTCGAACGCCTTCGCCATGCACAAAAAGTTCCTTTTGTCGTCGAATTCAATCAGAAAACCTACGAAGCGAGCATCGAACGGGACAACGTCGGTCAATGGGTTGATGATCTTGAAAACGATTGCGAGATCTTCGCGAAAGAAGCAATCGCTAGAGCGAACGTTGACCCAAAGGAATTGGAGACTCTTATCCTTATCGGGGATATCCGCTGGTTGCCGAAACTACAGCAAAGCATCACCAAGCATCTGCGCCCGGATATCAAGATCGTTCCGTTCGGGTCCGCCGATTTGGCTCGCGGTGCGGCCATCCAGTCCCGGCATCTCATGCCACCCCTAGACCCTAAAAACCCAATCGCTATCGGTGCATCTTCCTATGACCTTGGAATGATTGTCCAAGAGCTCGACGGCAACGTCCATCCACCTAAAGTCTTGATCCCAAAAGACTCACCCAATGGTACCCAGCTGAGCCGAACTCTACGCTTTACCAAAGAAGGAAAGCGACAACCAACGCTCCAGCTGATCGAAGGTACCCGGTTCGGCAATATGACTTGGAACCGTCTCGGCAAATTACCGTTGCAAACCTGTTTCGAAGGTCGGACAGACGCCGACCCGCTACAGCTTTCCGTGGAAACCGATTCGAGTGGTCTGCTTACCACTTCGCTGACTTGGCTCGCAGGGAACAAGCAATTGGTCGCAGCGCCCCTAGAAGTCCCAATGATGGATGCGATATCGATGCGTCAATGGAAGGACTGGCTAGACTCGATCATGCTCTGCAATATCAATGAACGAAAAGAATCGGAATAGGTTCCGTCCGGGTTTTACCCCTGTTGAGCTTCGAAGAAACCCATCGCTCTGGGAGTAGGCACGATTTTTCGCTATCATGCTTGAAACCAACACAATTCGGTCGCAAGACCTTCCATAGAATTCACCAAAAACCCATAGAATTCACTAAGAGAACTTACGGAAAACAGGGAGACTCAACGCATGGCAGAAGTAGTCGATATTCGGTACGGAAAACATGAATTGCATGTGCGGCTCCCCAAAGGTTGCGAACCGGTGATCGTGCGCAAACCCCCAATGCCACTCCTGGAAAACCCACCTGAGGAAATCACCAAAGCCCTGCGCAACGGCGTTGGTACCCCGAATTTGCAACACGTCGCGAAGGATGCTCGCCGCGTCTGTATCGTTATTTGCGATATTACCCGTCCTGTTCCCAACGGGCCGATCTTGCGATCGCTGATCTCTGAACTCAACGATGCCGGAGTCCGCAACGATCAAATCACAATTCTGATCGCTACAGGTCTACATCGCCCAAACCTTGGAAACGAAATGCTCGAAGTGATCGGTGACCAATGGGTCTTCGATCATATCCGTTGCGAAAACCACTACGCTCGCGATGCGGCTTGGATGGTCGACCTCGGACACACCCCAACCGACCGGATCCCGGTGATCCTCAATCGCCACCTCGTCGATGCAGACCTTCGTATCGTCATCGGCCTGGTCGAGCCCCACTTCATGGCGGGCTATTCAGGGGGCCGAAAAGTTGTCGCTCCTGGGGTCGCTGGTGAAGAAACCATTCGGACCTTCCATAATCACCAATTCATGTCCGACCCTCTAGCTTGCAATACCAACCTCGTCGGTAACCCCCTCCACCGTGGACAATTGGAAATCCTTAACATCCTCGGCCCGACTTACTCCATCAACACAATCATCGACGAAGCTCGCCAGATGAGCTTCGTTAACTTCGGTGAATGTGTCGCCAGCCATCTTGCTTGCGTCGATTTCGTCCGCCAGTACGCCGAAGTTCCCTTCGATCGGAAATTCGCAACCTTGGTCACCAGTGCCGCAGGTTACCCACTCGACAAAACGTATTACCAGACGGTCAAAGGTATGGTCGCCCCGCTACAGATCCTTGCCGACGGTGGTCACATGATCATCGCTAGCCGCTGCGAAGAAGGGATCGGTTCGCATGAATACCGAGAATCCCAAGCACGACTCAAATCGATGGGAGCCGAAGGGTTCTTGAATCGAATCCGGCAAATGCCTCAAGCTGACATCGACGGATGGCAGACACATATGCTGCTGCGTCCCCTCGACATCGGACGTGTATCGCTCTTCAGCGAAGGAATCCAAGGTGCGGATCGCGAATTGACGTGTGTCGAAATGATCGACTCGATCGAATCCGCAATCGAACAAAGTGTGGCTTCTTCCGCCGATCGCTCGATTGCGGTGATCCCCGAAGGGCCTTATGTGATACCTGTGTATCGGCCCTAAAGTTCAATGTGAATCCTTAACTATTTAACTACCAAGCACTCCCTTATACAGCATCTTCGCGTGGGATGCTGTAAGGTGCTCGGTATTCGCGAGTCAACCAGTGGTTCGGTGCATCGGGCCCCTTGAACGTCTCAGAGACAGGATCAAGCCCGAGTGATTGCCCCATCCAAATCGAGTAATCGCTGATCGAGTTCTCGGATAGGTGCGCTGCGGTTCGGTCCCAAGTCTCAGAGATCGACCCATCCGCACCTTGCGACTTGAGCGCACCGGCGACGTCCGCTCCCGCAATCTCCTTGCCCAATCGCAATGAGATGTTTCCCAAATGACAAAGCGCACTCGAGTAGTGGCCTTGTTCAATGTCCGCATTGAGAGTCTTGTAGTCTCGATTCCGCATCGCATCTGTGAAATTCTTATAGTGGCGGTCGTCCCCTCCACCGTTGAACTGCTTGATCGGTTTGCCATCGAGATCAAACGCGGTTCCACTTGCGTACGAAGTCATCACCACATAGCCCTTCGTACCTTCAACTATGATCCCAACCATCGAGCCTTTGTACTCTTTCGTAGGCAACCCGCGCACCTCAAAAATCAACTTGCGCTGCCCATAGTCATGAACCACGACTTGCGTGTTGGCTGTTTCACCTGCATCGCTATAGCCCAACCGACCTCCGAATGACCATACCCGATCACTCAAACGATCTTCCCCAAGCGCCCATCGGCATAAATCCATTTGATGAATGCCTTGGTTACCCAAGTCACCGTTTCCGTATTCCCATTGCCAATGCCAGTCATAGTGGAATCGCTTGCGAGTCAAAGGCAAGATCTGCGCGGGGCCTGACCACAGATCGTAGTCGACTTCCTTCGGAACTTCGTAATTGCCACGTGGGCCAATCGAATCACGACGCTTGTAACACAATCCACGCGAAATCTGCACATCGCCGATTTCCCCTTGATGGATGAATTCCATAGCTTGTCGCATCCCAGGGTTCGAGCGGCTCTGTGTACCGGTCTGCACCATCCGCCCGTGCTTGCGGGCTGCTTGTACCACTCGACGTCCTTCAAGCACGTTATGGGAAACCGGCTTCTCGACATACACGTCCTTGCCCGCTTGGATCGCCCAGATCGCGCCAAGGGAATGCCAGTGATTCGGTGTCGCGATGCTCACCGCCTGAATCGATTTGTCCTCTAGTAACTTGCGAATATCTTTAACCCAAACAGGTTTCCGTCCACCTTGCTTCTCAGCCGCTGACTCGCAACTTCGTTGCCCAGCCTTCTCGTCGCAATCGCAAATATGAGTAACCACTGTCCCGGGTTTACCTGCGAACCCATCGATATGGGATTGACCTCGACCACCGGCCCCAACTACCGCAACCTCGATCGTGTCATTTGGGCCAATCGATGGTGGCTGTTGTGCTGTTTGGCTTGCTTCCGCGCGGCGAGCTTGCAATGCTAAGGCCGCTGCCGTTGTCATCATCGATTGCTCTAAGAAATGTCGTCTTGAAACCGAACGCATGGGCCGTTTCTCCTGCTTCAATGAAATAGCTGTAAAGTGTTGGGGTAAATGAAGGATCAGTTATTGTAAAGGAAGTAAAGCCGTAATGCACCGCAATAAATAGTGGCTTAGGCGAAAAAAATAACCGGTAAGAACGCGTTGTTAAAATCGCCACTTTAAGGACTCGCCGCGTAGTGACGTTCGAAGAGCGCCGGGTTAACCGGTCTGCGGTCGCTTGAAACTAGAGCCAATCTTTAATCGCGGAGTCCTAACCAACGCGTTGCGTTCCCGACAAACAATTTCTGATAACGATCCTGCGTCCAATCAAACACCGATTCGCACCGACGTCGCATCACCCCAAGCGTCGCGCCTGACCCTACGAAATGAGTCCCATCCTCACTTCGAGGTACTCCATCATCTCCGACCGCAACCACGCGATCCCCAAGTCGATGCATCCCAGGGGGCAGCCCCGCAGCGCTGATAGCATCCGAAACAATCGCTACGCGGTCTTCGCCAAAACAATCGATCCACAATTCGAGCAACCACCATGGCAAGTGGAATCCATCGGCGATCAGCGTTGCGTGTAACTCTTTGCGCTGCGATAGAAATCGATGCAAGATATTCTCATGTCGGGGCAACAATGGAGGGCAAGCATTCCCGAGATGCGTGATCCATCCAAGCCCATGATCGATAGAACATTTCAGTTGATCGAGAGTAGCGTTGCTGTGTCCTGCAGCGACCCGAATACCGCGATCTGCTAAATACTTGACCCCATCTCCCCTCGGGTCGCACTCAGGAGCTAACGTGACCCAGCGCAGTGATCCATCCGCAGCATCGACAAGTCGCTTAAGGAGATCCAATTCGAGTGATCTAGCATGCTCTCTTGGATGAGCCCCGACATACCCTGGTTCGCAAGAAAGAAACGGACCTTCAAGATGAATACCGACCGCATAAGCCAGCGTGTCGGATTGCGATTGCTCAGCGCATCGGTGTGCTAAATTCCGTAACTTCAATTCCAAAGCATCTATCGAATCGGTGATCAGCGTTGGCAAGAAATAGCCTGTGCCGTCTTTGGTTAGCACATCCCGAGCAAGCGACCACTCTTCTTGAGTGATAGCGCTTTGATTGAAATCCACACCGAAGAGCCCGTTGATCTGAAGATCAACGAACCCTTCCCTCGTGGAGTTACTATTGCTCATCAAACCTAAGCTTGCCAAGCATTGCCGAAGAGGTCATCGACGAGCTCACCGACGGTTTCGTCTTCATCGTCTTCCGCAGCGTAGCCAGCTAAGAGCGAATCGATGTTCGATACTTGCTCTTGGCTCATCGCACTGACAGGGGATGGAGATTGACTCATCCAGTTGCTTACGCTCAGGAACGGCACATCGACATAATTGCTCGTTGAGCGAGTGGTCATTTCGATAGCTGGTGCTGCTGAGCCTTCGCCCTCGCCGCCGGGTCCGATATTTAATTTGTTAACAACCCAAAGGATATCGAGTGGCGACAAGAATCCGTCTTCGTTGACATCGACGTAGTACTTATCACCCGCTCCTTCGCCTTCGCCGCCACTGCCGAGGTTTCCACCACCAGACGTGTTGACCATGTTGACAAGGATCAATGCATCGATCGGTGAGACGAACCCGTCATTGTTGACGTCGAATCGGTTCATCGGGTTGGTGTTGCCTTCGCCACCGCCAGTTCCCGAGCCACCGGTGATCACCAATTCCGCAGGGATGTAGCTGATCTGGTTGTAAGGAACCTTGTTACGAGTATCGCTGTAAAGCAACGAATCGTGGAATGGGCTGATATCCGCTGGGTCCGCTACGAACTTGGCAACACCTGGGGTGTTTGCAGTCATGCGAATTGCGAACTGAAGGAGTTCGGAAGTTCCCAAAGGACTCGAAGCATCTTGGAACGAACCAACTTCGTTGATCAAACCAGGGATTCGGATGTCGCCTGACTTGCCGTTGCTGTAACCGTTCGCGCCACCAGCGAATTCAATTGAGAATCCAAGTCCAGTTTGCGAAGTTTGAACACCGACAAGCTTGCTGTCGTAGAGGATGTCTTGGTAAGCCGCGAACACTCCACTGAGCGAAGTAGATGGTCGAAGATCCTGAACATAACCGCGAAGTTCAAACTGGCTTCCTACAGGAACCGAAGTGATCGGCTGTCCATTGAGATTGAATGCCTTGAGCTGAATCTTCATCTTGTCATCAGCACTGGTATCTCCCACCTTGAGCGTCACGGTCGCTGTCGAAGAGAACCCTCGAGTGTCAGCGATGGTGTAGGTGAATTGATCCGAGAAACCAAGCGTTGAGGTGAACGGAACGAATCGGATTCGATCGTCCGAAGTATTCGTTGTTCCGCGGTTGTCGATGGAGACAACCCCGTTGTTCGGTTGCGTAACCGATGTGATACGAAGAGGGCCCGAAGTCCCGACGATGTCGTTCGCCAACACATCGATGAAGGAAGTCGTGTTGACCAGCAGTTCTGCCGTGCTGTCATCGACTGCGAATGGCAATTCCGTACCACGCGGAACGACTTCGATCGACGACCGCAAGTATCGGACTTGCTCGGTCGGTACCGGAGCGTTCGGTGGGTTGTACAGAACCACATCGGTGTTTGGCGAATCGTTCGCTGGATCGCCGACGAACTCAGCAAGACCGGCGGAGCGCGCGGTGAAGGTCAGGACCGTCATCAGCGTTGGGTTAGCAAAATCAAACGGAGGTTTCTGAGCTCCGGTGAAAGCTCCAAGCGATTGGATCACGCCAGGAATAGATGCCGTTCCCGAAACTCCACTGACGTAAGGAGCGACTGGGCTGTTCGCGAAATCAAGTGTCGTACCTGAACCTGGGCTCGATGGGAGAACCAAGTTCGAGCTGTACAGCAGATCCAAATAAGCTGCGTAAACACCTGGATTTGGAACCGATGTAGGAGGCGTTTGCAACGCTCCTCGCTCAGGTCGCAAATCGTAGTTGTAGACGTAGACTTGGAACTGATCCCCTTGGGTCACACTGGTGATAGGGTTGCCACTCATGTCGCGGAAAGCGAAGCTGAACTCGACATTATCGTCGAGACGGTCACCTTCAAGTGTATGAACTGTCACGCGTGCCGTGGAGGTTTTGCCATTCCCATCGGTCACGGTGTAGGTGAACGACTCCGTACCACCAAAGTCGCGTCGGGGGGTGTATCGCAAGCTCAAACCACCCGAACCAATCGAAAGCGTTCCGCCTTTATCAGGGCTAGTAAAGCCTGTGACAACCAGCGATCCGCCCGCACCTTCAATGTCATTGAGAAGTACGTTCAGCGGGTACGAGACCGAGTTCGTTGGAAGATCGAATGAATCATCGATAGCAACTGGATCGGTGAACTGCAACGTGACGTTGATAGTTACGGTCGCAGTCTCTCGTTTGCCCGAAGCGTACACAACGGTGTAGATGAATGTATCTTGGCCGAAGAACCCACGTGGAGGAGTGTATCGCAACGTGTTGTTCGCACCGACGGATACTGTGCCACCTTGAGCGGTTGCACCAGGCAATACAGCGGAAACTGGATCCCCAGGAGGCAAGAAGTCGTTGGAAAGAACGTCGAATATGTTTGCTGTGCTGTTCCGAGCAACAGTGTACGTGTCGTCTTGTAGATTCTTGCGAGGGCCGTTCGTAATCGTAAATACGTAATCTTCTACTTCCCCTGCATTCGCTCTGCCATTAGGACCCAAGTCTCGGCTTTGCGAGAGACGGAACCGAGCATACGCCGAGCTCACAGCATTCGCAGGAATGGTGAAGTTGACAACGTTAGCGCCTGGAAGAGCAGCAAGGTTCGTTACGATCTGCTCTCCGGCATCACCCCAAACACCATTGCCGTTGAAATCGATCCAACCTTGAACGAATGCGCCCGAACCAGAAGTGTTCGTCACATTGATTCGAATCGCGTTTTGGTTGTCTCCACGAATCAGCGGTGTAAGGATCGTTACACCATCTTCGTCATTGATTACATTGCCGTTCGCATTCAACGGTCCATTGACATCGTCGCCGTTTGCAGTCGAAGTTGGACGTCCATCGGAATCCGCGTCCCAATTCGCTCCAAGATTAAAACCTGCGAGTCCGCCGTGCGAGGCGCCGCCGTTTGCACGCAAGGTTGCATAAGGAGCAGGTGCATCACCCCAGTCCGACGATTCACGGTTACCGAAGTCATATCCACCGAGTGGCGTAGAGCCATTGTAAATTGCGGTGTGCGAACCTGCGGAAGGGAACGTTTGAACGTATCCAGGATCCACGACTTCGCGAATGATGTAAGTGCCAGGTCCTGGAGGTGTCAACACATAAGAACCGTCTGCCTTGGTGATCGCAGCAGGTTCCCCAACGTCAGGACGGCCGTCTTGATCGAGGTCCAAGTAAATGTAGACACCAGACAGACCTGGTTCACTCGAGTCCTTGATTCCATCGCCGTTGATATCAAGCCACTTGAAACCGGTCGATCCGCCCGATGGGGAGAACGATCCGAAGTTGGCGGTCGCCGTACCACTCAAAGCAACTGTAACGCTCTTGGATTCTTCAGCTGCATTCGATGCTTGCCATCCCGTCGGGCGAACCACTCGAACGGTTTGGATGCCAGCAGCGGTCTTGAGGGAATAACGACCAAGGCTATCCGTCACGCCGCGAGCTTCGCTCAGATCCAACAAACCATTGTTGTTCGAGTCGGCATAGACTTGCCATCCAGCCAATCCCACTTCGCCCGCTTCTTGGCGAGAGTTGCGGTTCATGTCGTTGAAGACGATACCGGTGATCGAACCGCCGACCGTACCGGTCGACATACCAAAGGCCACTACATCGGGGCTGTTGTTCCACCCGCCACCGTAAGCCGTGTCAACAGGAGAAAACTCGTCATCGCGGAAACGGAAAGGATCATCATCCCTTGTTCCGAAAATCCCGTCCAAGCCAACACCGATCAGGCTCGCAGGTGGATACTGATCCATCATCGTCAACGTTTCGTTGAACGGATCTTGGTGCACGCTCCCCAAATAATGCCCAGCTTCGTGTGCGATCGTATCGGCGATAATTTCCGAGAATACGTCTGCAACCGTTGCCGAACCAGAAATCGGAATCGCTTGACGGTCTGCCGCAAAAGTCGCATGCAACTCAGCAACTACCAATGCAGATTCTTCGCGGTTGAAGTTACCGATGTCGACCGATTCAGCGACACCGAACAAACCGGTGATGGCTAAACCCAATTCAGCTTCTGTACCACCGACCGAAATCCGTGAAACATTTGCATTGCCAAAAATGTCAGGGCTGTCCAAGCTGCTGACCAATCGAACTCCAAAATCGCCAGGGCGGCCCGTCGATGGGAAATATCCATTATTGGATTCTTCTGCAAGCCAAGGCTGCAACTTGTTCGTCACCCGCGTCATGATATTGCGAATCACTGCAGGGGTATCCGCTTCGGTCAAGCCGATCAAAGGCATCGCCCGAGCCAACGATGGAACTCGAACGGTGCCAGTGGGCAAAGTGAACACACCAGGGAACGTTTCGCGGCGCATGAAGCTACCGTCGAAGTCCAAGTAGATGATCTGTTGAGTACCAATTGGTTCTTGTTCAAAGGTAGAGCGATGAACGCGAAGGTTCATCGAGTATCCACCGATCCCGTCGGATACACGCATGTAGTAGCGACCATCCGTGTCGATCACATACGGCAAAGTCACATTGCCGTCTTCGTACAACGGGGAGGTTGCTGGATAAGCACGCCCGCCCAAGAAAACGCCTTCAGTGAAAAGCAACTCGTTGCCAGCAGCATCATAAAGACCCACTGTTGGGCGACTGCCGGTTACTGCCACGAGACGCGTATCGAGAATGTCACCTTTCTTCAAATCGAAGGCGATGTAGTCCACGTCGGAAACGTTAGCGAAGGTTCCCGAAAGATTCACAGGCTGCGATGAACTTAATGGTAGCAGTTGCGCCCGCGAAAAAATGGTGTTCGGTTCGACTTCCGATAAGTTGATCGGATTGTTCGCTTCCCCACCTGCCGTACCACCCGTTCCTCCCGTTCCCCGGAACATGTTGGTAAGCGTCACCCCTGCACGCTCATACGCTTCC
>CAIJIZ010000128.1 GCA_903820735.1 uncultured Pirellula sp. | reverse complement strand
TTAGGGCTACTGGACATCAAGTCGGCAGCACAAGCCATGGTTGACTTGGCCAATTGTCGCGGTGGACCAGATAACATCACCGTCGTGATTGCGGAAATGAAGCGCGATATCGCCACACAAGAAGGTCGTGGTTCGAGTAGCGGTCGGGCCATGGGGACGTACCCAACCCTGTTTGGAATCTTGGCCGCGATTGGCTTCCTAGCGGCGTTGTTTCTTTCATTCATCCAACAAATCCCACTTGCCCTTGTATCTGCTGTGGCGGCCTTGATCGCACTCGTCACTGGGTGGATCAAGATGAGTGTTGAAAGGCCTATGGAAAGTAGTGGCAAAGGATTCGGCAGGGCACCCTATCGAAAATACAATTGTAAGCCTTCGATTGTTTTCGCCAACGATCTGTTTGTATCGGTCAAAGACCTTACGGCTTGGATCAAAGCCAATACAAGTTCACCAAAACTGTCCAACTTCGAATCGACGCTGGATTCAGCAAAGCGGCTGATCGACACTAAGGATGCTAAGGGGGCCATCAAGAAACTGGCCACATTGCTTGTGGAAGTCATGCAGGAGATTCGTGATCGACGCAAAGAAGATGACGACGGGCACGTCGACTACTGACCGTCGACGATTGATTTGTTTCTCAAGAAATCGGCCGTTTGGGCAGTGGCTCGGATGTTTCAGCATTAGATTGAGATAACTCTTCCTTAGCGATCGGTTGATCATCGATAAGGATTCGCATGGATGAAGATTCCATCTCGTCGTATTGTCCCGTTCGGATGCAATACAGGCATGCGATCAATGCAGCCCCGCCAAGCAGGATTGCGACCGGTAGTGCTACATACAAAACACTCATCGTTTTTTCCTATCGTACCTTTTTCGGGTTGTCGGGCGTTGCAGATTTCTGTGTCTCAAAAGTCTTAGCCGACCAAGCCATAAGTAGAACCGTGATTCCTGAGATCGGCATGAAGACTGCAGCGAGCAGAGGGTGAATCAAGCCGCTTGCAGCAAGGCTAATAGTGAATGCGTTGTATAGAAGCGACGCGGCAAAGCATCGGTAAATGCCACGTACCGTTCCTTGGGCGGCTCGCATCAGCCGAGGCAGAGCGTTCAACGGATCTTCTCCGATGAAGATCGGGGCGTTGCGAAGCGAGATTTCAGACGGGCCACGAACAGCGATTCCGACGTCAGCAATCGCTAGTGCAGCAGCATCATTGATTCCGTCTCCGATCATGACTTGGGTTTCACCATTTGCCGAGGATGATTTGCCAGTCGATAGACGTTGTAGCTTCTCTTCGGGCGTTAGCTCTCCGTGAACTTCTTCCCAAAGGATTCCGGCAGCAGCCAAGTTCGCAGCAAAGCGTTCAACTCGACTGCGAGTATCACCCGAAAGCAGGCCGATTTTCCAACCGAGTCGTTTGAGCTCCAAAAGGGATTCGACTGCCCCGCTTCTCAAGGTGTCACCGAGTTGAAAGCAACCGATTTGAACATCGTTGACTTCAACGACTACTGTTAATTCCGAGGGGTTTTCCAGCAATGGAGCTGCATGAGACGGTTCCGCGTCGTCGATCCCCTTTTGTTGCTTTGTTGTGCTAGGACAAGCACTAGTGCGGTCCGCTCGGAAAGTCCAGCGGTCGGAATTTAGTTGGCCTCGAAGCCCTAGTCCATAAACTTGTTCTACGTGCGTCGGTTCAATTTTCTTCAATTCATTATTGGTCGAAGCCAATTGGATAAAATCGCAAATGGCACGGGCAACTGGGTGATCGGATTGAGATTCGAAAGCAAAAATGGCGGGTAAAGATTCTTGAGGGCCGTCCCAACTTAGCACGCGCAAGTCCCCTGTCGTCAAGGTACCCGTTTTATCAAACCAAAGCTTTCCAGGTTTGGCAAGTCGTTCAAGGCAGTTGCCATCGCGAATCCAAATTCCCTCGCGAGCAGCTCTCCCGATGGCCACTGTTATTACTAGAGGAGCAGCAAGTGCGAGAGCGCAGGGGCACGCGATCGTCAGCAATGAAACTGTATGCTTGATAGCTGTTTGCCAGCCTGCGAGGAACCACCATGATCCAAGCGTCCCGCAGGCGATTGCGAGTACAGCCCAAACAAAAACGCCCCCAACGCGATCAGCAAGTTGGATAAGTGGCGTACGATCGGCGGTCGCTTTGAGAACCAATTCGTTGAGTTTCCCAAGTCGACTATCTTGTGCTGCTGCACTTACTCTGATCCAGAGTGGTGAGCGAAGGTTGAATGCACCTCCGATGACTTCGTCACCTGGTCCAACATTTCGAGGCCGTGTCTCGCCGGTAAGAAACGCCATTTGAAGCAGGCTTTCCCCTCGTTCGACTCGTCCATCGGCAGGTAATTTCTGACCTGCGAGGACTCGGATCAAATCTTCGGGTTCAAGCCGATAAGCTGGGAGCGTGGTCTCTTGTCCGTCCTCGGCAATTCTTATCGCGTCCGCATCTTGGAATTGAAGTAGTTTCGCGATCGACAATCCCGAACGATACTGAGCTCGGTATTGGATGTATCGACCGATTCGCAGAAGTAAAACTAACGAGGCGAGCGAATCAAAGTAGATGTTCCCAGATGCGAGGGCCGCACCGACGAAGCTACCGATCGTACCTACCCCAAGCCCCACGGCAACCGGTACGTCCACATGAGGAATACGTGTCCTGAGGGACTGCCAAGCGGATTGGAAAAAAACACGGCCGGGAAATACTGCGGCTAGCAAGCCGAGGATTGCACCAGTCCATCGGAGGAACGTTGCATTCTGTGAGGAGATACCGGTTGCTTCGCCTGCATACAAAGAGATACCAATCCACATCGCGTTTGCAGCCAGGAAAAATGCAGTGGCAATTCCTTTCCAGTGCTCTCGTTTGATCGCAATCGAATCGGAATCATCTATTCCGCCAGGTGAATATGGTCGAAGGGAGTATCCAAGTTTAGCAATTTGCTGAGCAACTTCGATCGGTTCCGTTCTTTTCGGGTCATAGATCAATTCAACTGACGAATCGCTCCACCGAACTCGGGCGGAGCGTAGACCCTGGATCGATGGCTGTACGCTTTCGATCAGCCAGGAGCAAGCGGCGCAGTGAAGCCCGTCGACCCCAAGCCGCACGCGGCAAAACCCATCTGCAAACGATTCAACGGTAACACCAGCGGCTTGTAGATCCCGAAGAACTTCCGTCGAACGAATATTTTGGACTGGATGGGCCGTGCGGTCAGATAGTTCTCGCAAAGCATAGAAGTCATGTAGTCCAAGTCCATGGATAAGAGCATAAGCCCCCATGCAGCCTTGGCAGCAAAAAACCTTGTTGTCTTCCTGTGAGGATTGCGTGTATCCCCACGCAGCGGGATCATCGGGGCGTGTCTCCAACCCGCAGTGCGCACAGCGAAGTTGTTGCTGGGCGGGGACGCTTCGGGAGTCGCTCGCACCAGGAGGGCTCATTGAGGTTCTTCCGAACAACAAGGTAATTCTTGTTCTGTTAGGTCATGAATGTCTTCAAGGGTTATTTGACTAGAAGCAGACGGTGATTTCGATTTCAGTACACCGAGATCGACGGCGGAGCGAGCTTCCCAAGTCCAAAAACCAAACGCGATCAAGGTCAGGGCGGCACCCCATTGAAATCCATTGGGATGAATCCGGTTCAACAACCCTGAGCCACTTGCGACAAGCGTCAACCAAGGAAGGGTTCCGAGCCAGAAAGCAGCCATCATCGCGATGGAAGCAAGAACACCACCGGCACCGGCAGCGGCGAGAGCGAATACATAAAGCCAACCGCATGGCAACCAAGTACTAATAAGTCCCCAGAGATATGCGTTGGCAGTTGGGCCGTAGTTAGGGGTTCTTTTGCGAATAGCGAGCAAGAGTGCATTCCATCTAGTGAAGAACCGGGAGTGCTTTACTGGAGTTTCGCTTCCTTTCAATAATCGCCAGACGCGGGCGAAACCCAAAAGGATCATTGTTAATCCGACGAGTTTGGCAGCAACTTGCCCGATACCCAAACGTCCTCCCAGTTCGTTCCCAGCGTAGGCCATCATTCCCATCATCACACCGATCCCAAGATAGGTGGTTAATCTACCAAGATGATAAGCAAGATGCTTCGAATATGAATTGACGTTTTGGTCATTGGCCGAGCGCGTTGCAAGGAGGACAAAAGGCCCACACATCCCGACACAATGAATGGAACCGAGTGTTGAAGAAACCCAAACTGCTATGAGCAATTCGATCATGAGCTCTCCCAGTTCTGCTGAGACTCTTCGATGAAATTCTCGTTTTCCGCGCGATCGATTTCGATCGACAATTGCCATCGACCATCGCGCGTTACGTCGATGGGGGCGAAATACTCACCGGGTGACTCTTGGCGTTCCACAAGATCTACGCGGCGGTGTTCTGCGACTCGCGTAAAATGATAGGCAGACAAGGTTCCAGTTCCGCCCGAAACGGGTTGTCCGGATCGATCGCGAATTCGAACCAGGATACCGGTTGGAGTGGTTGAACGTTCGATGGTTGTGGCCCATCCTAGCCGATCCGATGCGGTTTGTTGATCTTTGCGAGCTTGCCAATCGATGGCTTCTTGGCTGTAGTTTGGAAGTGGTTTAAAAGAAGGATCTCCAACCGCCATGTAGACGGCCATACCAGCGACCCCCAAGTTAATCGCCATAAGTCCGAGGATGAATAAGCCCCACACCCACGCAGCGCGTCGTTCGCGTCGAGCGAGATTGCTGGTTGATTGATGCCCTGCGGGTTGCATGTTTGTGGATCCTTTTGAGAGACTTGGCGTTGGAGGTTAGAGGGCTAGGAATTGCCCCATGTAACCATTCGGTTTCTGTGCGTCGCCTCGGTGCTCCGTGGTTCTTAGTATCGCCTCGAGTGCTATTGGGCTCAATGCGAACCGGGTCGGTTCGGCGATTCGCGACAAATTGCCCCTTCCATTTCCGGAGAATCGCCTGTAAATCGCAATAAAGATTGTGGAAAATAGAGGTTCTCGGAGCCTCTGGGCCAAAGTTTCCCTCCCGAAAAAGGCTCCGAAAAGGTATCTTACTACCGGAAGACCAACATGCATCGGTGGTTGGCCGATATTCAACTTTAGCTTGCTGGCTCAAAATCGAAATGCCATACATTGAAATGACTAGTGGACCGGCGATGGGTCGCCGAATCCAACTTGATAGCACCAAATACATCATTGGACGCCATCCTGAATGCGACATTGTGCTTGAGAGCGCGATCGTATCGCGTCAGCATGCCGAACTGTATTTGGAGGATTCCGGATACAGAGTAAAGGATCTCGAAAGTCGCAACGGGACGTTTGTAAACGGAAAGCTCATCGGTGGGCCAACTCTTTTAAACGATGGTGACTCGATTCGTATTTGCGACATCGAGATGGTTTTCGGTGATGAATCGATCGAGAGTTCCTATCGCGGTTCGTTGGTATCATCGAAGGGCTCTAACTTAGGGGTTTTGATCGCCGAGGATGAAGATGAAGAGGATGCGGGCAATCGTTCGGTAACGGCGAAGCTTGATGTTCGCGGGAGCCAATTTGGGGTTCAACTGTCGGCATCGCCGGAAGCCAAACTTTCCGCACTTCTTGAGATCATGAAGAGCCTTGGGAAAACGGTCGGATTGGAAGAAGTATTGCCGAAGGTGCTCGACTCTCTGTTTACCATCTTCTTGCAGGCGGACCGTGGGTTCATCATTCTCAAAGATGACGCTGGGAATTTGATACCACGCTGGGTCAAAGCGCGTCGTGCCGACCAAGAAGACAAGATTCGTCTATCTAGAACGGTGCTCAAGGAAGTGATCAAGAACAAGCAGGCGATCATATCGCTTGATGCTGAGAATGACTTCAGCATGAGTGAGAGCATTGCGGATTTCAAGATTCGTTCGATGATCGTAGCGCCTTTGTTGAATTCTGAAGGTGAGGCATTAGGAGCAATTCACATCGATTCCATTCAGACCAAAGGTGGGTTTGAGAACAAAGACCTTGAAATCCTCGTCGGTGTTGCGAATCAAGCTGGCATTGCGATCGAGAACGCTCAATTGCACGAACGGATGGTGTTGCAGAAGCTTGTCGAGCAGGATTTGGAGTTAGCCAAGCAAGTTCAAATGGCGTTCTTGCCCAAAACATCACCAACATGTAGCGGTTATTCGTATTTCCAGTATTACAATCCAGCGCAGCAGATCGGTGGCGATTACTTTGATTATCTTGAACTTGATTCCAATCGGATTGCCATAGCGTTGGCCGACGTGGTAGGCCACGGTGTTGCCGCCGCGATGTTCATGGCAAAACTCTCAGCGGAAACGCGCTTTGCCTTTGCATCGATCCCAGACCCGAGAAAAGCGATGGCTCAGCTCAATGATCGAATCACCGCATTGGACGCGGACCGATTCATCACCATGTCGGTCATTATTCTAGATAAGCAGAGTCATAAAGCCACGATTGTTATCGCGGGGCACATGCCACCGATTCACTTCCATGCAGATGGCACGATCAGCGAGCCTGGAGAAGACATTTCCGGTCCACCTTTGGGCATCATGTCGGATATTGAATTCGAGTCTGCAGAAGTGACATTGCAGCCGGGTGAATGCTTAACCATGTACACCGACGGAATCTTCGAAGCTCCCAATGCGCGTCACGAGCAATACTCTATCAACCGCGTTCGGGAAATCATCCAAACGGCCAAAGGCCGAGTGCAAGAAGCAGGAGAAACTTTGGTGAAGTCCGTGCAAGAACATATCGTAGGATGCGAACAGGAAGACGATATGTGCGTGGTGATTGTGGGACGAACTCAGGCATAGGTTTCGACAACCGAGTCGATCGCTATCGAAGCTTGCTTTTTTCTTGGTGAAGTTTCGCAAGTTGATCGTTGCCGATCAAACCGTATGCTTTTGAGAGTTTTTCATGTAGCTTGTACCGCTCGGTTGCAGGAGTTCTTGCAAGGGCAGATTCAAGTTGCTCAATCGCTTGTGGTACCTCGTTTGACTCAAGTAGTATGGCCCCAAGAGTGTCTCGATATGTCGGGATATCTGAATTCGTTTCGATGGCTCGTTGTGCAAGATTCTTCGCTCGGGCGATATCCTTCGGTTCTTTTGTAGCAAGTAACCAAGCGAGGTTATTTAGCGACAGACCATGATTTGGGAACTTATCGATTGCTTGTTCTAGTTCAGCCTTTGCGTCATCGAATCGTTCGTCGATGATCGCGATGACACTCTTTGAAAAATACAAAGCTGGGTTTGGGCCTTTAACAGTGAGGCTTTCGGCTAGAAAGCTCTTCACCGAGTCGGACAAGTCTGTGGTTTGCGCGAGTCGGTAGACTTCTACGGTTCGTTGATAGACATTGGTTGCATCGGGCACTTTGTCTCGCAATTCGCGCAAGCAATCGAGTTTTTCAGCGACACTTTTCGATTGAAGATATCGCTGTTCGATGAAGGCGACATCGAGTTGCACGCGCGCTTCAAGTAACGCTTGGTTTTCTGGTGAGAGATCCAAGCCTGTCTGAAGCGTATCTGACGCTGCTTGAACTTCCCCCCCGCGTGCGTGTGCGAGTGCGAGTTGAATTCGGGCGTTGGTCGAGAGTGGATCGCGAGCGAGTTCAAGTCGAAATGCATTGATCGCGTTGTTGATCGCTTTGCGTCCAATTTCGGGTTTTTGATCGAGGATATAAAGATCAGCTACGGAGAACCAATGGGAGGGATTGAATACAGCCGCGGACTCAAGAGCGCGAACGCTACCGTCGAGTTTTCCTTCGAGGCGGTAATAGTTAGCCCAAGCAAGCCACAGACTTTCCGAATCCGGTTCCCCAGCTTGCTGGAGGTGCCAAAGCAACGTTGGGAGGTAGTTCGACGATACACCTGCGGTGAGCAGATTCGAGAAAGCGATCGCACGCTGGGCATGAGCCGGGGGATAACCCGGTGAGTTATTAGGTGCTAGTTGGGCCATCAGTGAGTTTGCTTTTACAAGTTTTTTATCTTGCGCTAGCCATTTGCAGTAGTTCAATGCAACATCTGGGGATGCTCGGAATCCATCATGGAATACTCGTAAGGCTAAAAGGTTTGTCGACACTCGATCGATTGTGGATTCTGAACTACTGCTTGTGTTCGCATTGAGCAACGCAGAAAAGCGTTCCGTGTATCGGTTGATGACTTGGGATTTCACCCCCCGGTTCCATACACATACCGCCATGGACGTTGTCAAGAATAAGATCGCAGGTAAGCCTAAAAGGAACGCCATGCGGCGTGTTTTTAGTTGAGCAATGCTTGTGGCTGAGTTCGCAGCCGAACCGTATTCGGTTGCAAGTCGAGCCAACCCAAATAGTTCACCGATCGCGCGAAATGGGCCTACTACGAGAGAGACAATCCAACGCAACCAAAAAGGGAGGAGTCCAGGCTGATTCATGATTGGCAATACTCCCTTCGAGACATTTTTCTATTCGGACAATCCAACAGTCGATTCAACGCTGACTCGTATTCGATCTTTGCCGAATTTCTCGAGCTGCTTATCCCAATCTTGTTTGCAACGCATTAATCGCTCTTCTGCGGATGCCGGATCGGCGAGAACATCGAGCAATGCATCTGCTAATAGGTCCAACAGTTCGTCAGCATGGTAGAACCTAGGAGTCATCTCAAGGGAGATGTTCGAGGCTTCCATACGCTGCAAGGATTGGTAATCGCGATAGTCTTCTCGAATCCGGTTTTTGTCGTTGTCGAGTTCGAGGAGTTCCACTAAAGAAGAGTGTTGTTGCAGAGCGATGCGGCTCTCTTCGGTGGTGAACCATGCGATCCAGTCCGATGCGTTGGCGGATTGCCGGGTTTTGCGTCCGAGGGACGCAAGTAAGCCGTCGGCTCCATTCCAGATCAGTGGCGAGAGAATCAACTCTCCTGAATCCTTCGCTTCATCAGCGCGTTGGATACCATCGGTTCGCGGCCAGCCAATCCCAAAGATCGCTTGCCCAGTAGCGACGCGTTCCCAAGCTTCCGTAGGGGAGACGAGCGCGGTCGTTGGTTCGAGAGCTGAGAGTCGTGCGAGCAATCGAGCATTTCGAGAGAACTCAGGTAGGTTCAAGCGAGAGACCATTTTGTACAGGTCAAACAAACCCCGGTAGCGAGACTCAGTGGTAGACATGATCCACAAGTACCGAGATACAAGTGCCCGCCGATCAACATTCGTGCGATCCTTGAGCAACCCTTGCAATGTGTCTCGGTTGCCGGTTAGTTGTTCTCCAAGTTTCGCTTCCGCAAGAGTGATAAAGTCATTCCAGTGCTTGCTTGATACCTCGGAAGTGTTTTGACTGCTGACCAACGCGCGGTGCAATTGTTCGAGGGGATTGGTTTCAAGTCCCCTCATCGCTGCGATCCAGCTAGGTGCCCCCAAAGGAATCCCCATGGTCTTGTTCCCCACCTTGGATATCGCCCCCCATCGCGCCGACCAAGCTTGGGAATTCCCTTCACTTCCATTGCTAGATGTGCCATTTTCAGAAAGCCCGGAGGTTTTGCCCGTTTTTGTGATGCGTTGAAGCAATGGTTGGGGAACCGGAGCTATCCATTCGGCTTGAGATAGTGCGCCAATCAAGTTTCCCGGGTAGATAAGCACATCGATTGCCCCTGCGGGTGATTCAAACATCGACTTGCGGTCGAGTTTGATAATTTCCAACGGTTGGTCGGAAACACTTTGCCAACGGTTTACCAAGTCGGTTTCGAGTGATTCGCAATCGACCAAACCAATTTTTAGCGGTGGAAAGTCATTTTGACCCTTGCGAGTTGCAGTCGTTGTTTTCCCTTTACCGGCCGCATCACCAAGCGAGGATGGCTTGGAGCCGGATGTGCTACTCGAAGGGGTGCTTCCGGGTTGTGGACAACCGATAGTGCAGCACAACACGATGTAGCAAGCTATTTGGGTGAAGAGGGAGTGACACGATTGTGTAAACAGTCGTGCAGTATCCGGGAGCTGGAAGGTTCGTCGAGCGATCGATGGGATAAACATGATCCGGCCTATGAGAAAGTCCATTTGCTAGTTCGGCTTGCCAAAAATTGCGGGAACTCAGGCAGGATTACCTGCCAGGTTGCAATATGCTTACGTTAGGCGAAAAGCCGTCGCTCACCCTTTCGTTATTATTTTTACCAATATTCAACGACTCCGGTAGCGTCCTATTAGGAACGAATTCTATACGATAGGATACTACTCAAGCGGTGAGTTCTCCCTTGTCTTATCGGGATACGAACTTGTAAATCACCGCAATTCAACCAGTTA